>JAZNFB010000366.1:0-5262 GCA_045588895.1 Candidatus Flemingiibacterium sp. | reverse complement strand
GACATAATGACGGCGGATTCAAGCCCGGCGATGACGCTAATGCAGCCGGTGCTCCTGCACCCGAATACGGTTCCGTTTATTATGTTGATGTAACGGTAGCTGACATTACATCAATTGACAAGCTGACCGTTGTGCTCGATCTTCAGACCGGCAACACATGGGAACCCGAGGGACTCACAGTTGCGGAAGGCTTTGATGTATCTTATGAGCTTAACAAGGTTGAGCAGCGCCTCACAGTCACCGTCGAAAGAAACGGCGAGACTGTTAATGCTGATGACACTATTATCATAAGCGCGCCTGTCCGTCTTTGGACATGGAACGGCTCTAACCATGTAACCGATGAGCCGATTGCACCGGAAACACAGTTTGCGACAGGTTACTGCCCGATAGTAACGATTGACTGCAAGGTTGCATTCGGTCTTGTTAACGACACCGATCCCTTCGGCGGCAAGATTTCCGTTGCAACAAAGCTTAACGATAACACATACCCGTGGCATTACCATGATGCAGAGCTTACCACTCTCAATGCGGACGCAACCTGCACCGCTAACGGCTATGAAAACAGAACGTATTGCGAAACCTGTCAGTCTGTGGTTGACTGGGGTACAGTAATTCCTGCAGCCGGACATAACTATGTTGACGGCAAATGCGAATGCGGTGCTGAAAATAAAGCAACCGGACTTGTTGAAGAAAACGGCAATTGGTACTACTATATCAACGGCGTTAAAGCTTCCGGTTGGCAGATGATCGGCACAGATTGGTACTATTTCAATCCCGAAACCAAGGCAGGTGCCGAGGGCGATGTTGTACTTAACGACGTAACCTTTAACTTTGTGGATGCAAAGCTCACCTCCGGCGTTTGGGTAAAGACTCTCTACGGTAACAGATACTACTACGGTCCCGGCTACTATAACGACAGAGGAAGCTGGAGAAACATCGACGGTAAGGACTATTACTTTTTTAACGGTGTAGCTCTCACCGGCGGCTATCAGATGCTTTACGAAAACCAGATCAACCTCAATTGGTACTATTTCAACGAGGACGGTACTTGCGATAAGACACAGGCAGTACCGGACGGCTTTTATACCGACCGCATCGGCTATGCTTATGCAAAGGACGGCAAGGGTCTGACTGATACACATCTCATCGACGGCAAGTATTACTGCTTCGACTATAAGGGCTATGCTCAGAAGAACGGTACATATCAGGGCAGACTTTATGGCGACGACTATGCAGCAGTGACCGGAACAGTTGAAAAGGACGGCAAGCTTTACTTCTATAAGGACGGAAGAACCGCAAGTCCCGGACTCTATGAGTTTGAAGACGCATACTATAATGTAACATGGGGCGGCGTTGTCCTGACCGGTAAGAACTATGCAGAGGCAACATACTGCGATCTGCCTATCGGAACATACATCTCCGACGAGGACGGTAAGCTTGTAAGCGGCATCTTCGAGTCTGACGGCGAAAATTATCTCTATTTCAACGGACGTATTGCAAGTGAAGGTCTTTACGAGATCGACGGCGAATATTATATGACCAACTGGCAAGGTAAGCTCCTCAAGGATGGCAGATACTACGCAAGTGCAACCTTCTGTGACCTGCCTGCAAGAAACAACTATTCGTTTGACGCAGAGGGCAAGATGCTTAACGGCGTTGAGGATATCGACGGCACTCTCTATTTCTATGTTAACGGTACAACAGCGACATACGGTCTTTACGAGCTTGACGGCGAGTATTACTACTCATACTGGGGCGGCGTTCTGATGACAAACGGCAGATACTATGTCGGCGCAACCTTCTGCGATCTTCCCAAGGACAGAAACTACACCTTCGGCGCGGACGGTAAGATGCTTAACGGTATCGAGGAGGTTGACGGCGCGCTTTACCTCTACATTGACGGTACAACCGCAACCTACGGTCTTTACGAGATCGACGGCGAATATTACTATTCGTTCTGGGGCGGCGTCATCATGGCAAGCGGCAGATACTATGTCGGAACAACCTTCTGTGACCTTCCTGCAAACGCTAACTACACCTTCGGCGCGGACGGCAAGATGCTTAACGGCGTTGAAGAGGTTGATGGCACTCTCTACCTCTACGAAAACGGGACAACCGCAACATACGGTCTTTATGAGATCGACGGCGAGTATTACTACTCATACTGGGGCGGCGTTATTATGTGCGGCGGCAGATATTTCGTTGGAACAACCTTCTGCGACCTGCCTGCAAACGCTAACTACACCTTCGGCGCGGACGGCAAGATGCTTAACGGCGTTGAAGAGGTTGACGGCACTCTCTATCTCTATAAGAACGGTACAACCGCATCCTACGGACTCTATGAGGTTGATGGCGAATATTACTACTCATATTGGGGCGGTATGCTCATGACAGACGGCAGATACTATGTCGGAAGAACCACCTGCGACCTGCCTGTTAACAACTACACCTTCGGTGAGGACGGTAAGATGCTTAACGGATTTGTAACCAATGACGACGGTATTTACTACTACGAAAACGGTAACACACCTTCCCCGAGAATCCTCTTTATCGACGGTGACTACTACTATGTAAGCTGGAACGGAAAGGTTATGACAAACACAACCTGCTATGTTCCCGCAGACGGCGTATACAGTGAAATTCCGATGAATTATACCTTCGATGAGCTTGGCAGATTCGTTAAATAATCAATTAAGGTATAATATTTAAAAAAAGGGTATTCCCCCGGTCTTCAAAAAAGGGGATCGGGGGATTTCTTATATAAGGAACGTGTAATTATGAGGGCAAATAAAATAATCAACAATGCAAAATGGATAGTTGTCTGTAAGCTTGCGCAGTCTGTGCTTCAGCTTATTGTCGGAATGATCTCTGCGCGCTATCTCGGTCCCTCGAATTACGGCCTTATAAGCTATGCCGCGTCAATCACGGCGTTTGTTATTCCCTTAATGCGACTCGGCTTTGAGGCAACGCTCGTCCGCGAATACGTTGAGGACTCCGAAAATGAGGGAGCTATCGCAGGCACATCGCTTGTTCTTAACCTCATCTCAGGCGTATTCTGCACGCTTGCCGTAATCGGCTTTTCCGCAGTGTCAAATGTTAACGATCATATAACAGTGCTCGTCTGCTCTTTATACAGCTTATCGTTAATATTTGCGGCGGCGGAAATGATACAGTATTGGTTTCAGTATAAGCTGTTATCAAAATACTCATCTCTGGTCATGCTTTTTTCGTATTTTGCAGTGTCCGCATATAAGATTTTTCTTCTTGCAACCGAAAAAAGCGTATATTGGTTCGCCATAACCCATTCACTTGAATACGGACTCATTGCCCTGTTTCTTTTCGTTATTTACTTCAAAAAAGGCGGAAAGCTAAAATTTTCCCTCTCGCTCGGAAAAAGAATGCTCAAAAACAGCCGCCACTATATTTTAGCCGCTATGATGCTCGTTCTGATTCAGAATACAGACCATATAATGTTAACTCTCCTGGTCGGCAAGGCAGAAAACGGCTGCTACAGCGCGTCAATCACCGCCGCAGGTATATTTCAGTTTGTCTATACGGCAATAATCGATTCCTGCAGACCGGTCATCCTTGAAAACAAAAAGGAAGGAAGTCCCGAATACACCCTCAATTTAACCCGTTTATATAGCCTCACGCTCTATCTCTCCATTCTTCAGAGCGTGGTTTTCACGGTTATGGGAAAGCTCATTATCGAAATTCTTTACGGCGCAGAATATGCCGCAGCAGTCCCCGTTTTCAGGATTCTCGTCTGGTTCCTCGCCTTTTCGATGATGGGCTCTTTGAGAAACGTATGGATGCTGGCAGAGCAAAAGCAACGATACCTTTGGGTTATAAACCTCTGCGGTGCACTTTTTAATGTCATCTTAAACAGCTTCCTGATAATCCCCTTCGGTGCTTGCGGTGCGGCATTCGCTTCACTTCTCACACAAATCTTTGCAAACTTCATTCTCGGCTTTATATGTAAGCCTCTGCGCGAAAACAACAGAATTATCATAAATAGCCTTCGCCCCGGATTTGCAATCGAGCAAGCAAAAGTGTTACTCCGAACTGTCACCGGAAAATAACCCCGAAAGGGAGAAAGAGGCATAAGTATGGCAGCTCACGTTAAGGAATATAACTCCATTGATATGTTGAAATTCACACTCGCAATCTTCGTTGCAATGATTCACTCAGGAGTTAACAAATCCCTGATCTCACCGATACTGCGATGTGCAGTTCCGCTGTTTTTCATTATTTCAAGCTATTTCTTCTTCTCAAAGCTCAAAAGAATCACCGAAAAAAAGGAACGAAACGCTGCGCTTGTCCACTTGGTTAAGCGGAATCTCTACCTTTACCTTATCTGGACAGGAATACAGTCTCCCCTGCTCTTTTTCATGCGCGGATATCATCAAAACGGCATTGTTGACGGCATACTCGGCTTCATTAAAGATATACTGCTCGGAAGAACCTTCACCGGCTCATGGTATGTCTGGTCACTTGTTATCGGCGTACCGATAATATTTCTGCTCTCAAAAAAGATATCGGCAGGATGGCTCACGCTTTTGACCCTTCCGCTTTATATCTTCTGCTGCTTTCTGACAAATTATTATAATCTGTTCGCTCCCGACTCATTCGTACGTGTCGTCGGCGACGGTTGGACAAACCTCACGGGACTCTATCTCAGCACTGGGCTTCCGGTTGCGCTTTTCTGGATATCTCTCGGCAGACTTGTGGCAGAAAAAGCACCGAGGCTTAAAACAAGGCAACTCTTTATCCTCACCGCAGCTTCCGGCTTGCTTCTCATGCTGGAACGTTTCTTAACACTAAAACTTAACTCAGCCTTCACCGATGATTGCTATATCATGCTCGCGTTTGTCTGCCCGATAATTTTTCTGCTCATTCTTAAAAGAAGAACCACATTAATAACCAGGTTTAGAATCAGGGAGCTGAGTGTTCTCATTTACGTAACGCACGGCTGTGTCGGACGTATTGTCGGCTATCTGCTGAAGCTCTCCACTATACCGCAGGACGTATTTGAATCAACAAAGCTTATCATAACAGTTGCGGCGGCAGCACTCCTCGGCATGACTGTTATATTTATAAGAAAACACTTAAAATCAGGCATATTAAAATATATCTGCTAAAAAAGAAACAATAAAACTGAGGCATATCACATGGAAGAAAACAATAAAATCACAGTAATCCCGGACGAAGCATCCAAAGCTGAAAGCATTTCCGACTGATCCACAGAACAAAAGCACAGTC
>JAZNFB010000365.1:0-10137 GCA_045588895.1 Candidatus Flemingiibacterium sp. | reverse complement strand
GTACTCACTTCTCATCTCTTGTTGTTCAATTTTCAAAGACCATTGCTTGCCGTCACCCTTTTTGCGGCGACTCGATTATTATATCACATCGTCTCCACTTTGTCAATACCTTTTACTAAATTTCTTTTGAAAAAGTTTTTTCGCATCCGGTTTCTCTGTGACAGCCTAAATAGTATATCACATCCATTCCTGTTTGTCAACACCTTTTTTCATATTTTTTCACTTTTGTCAATTTAATATACAATTTGTTCACATTATCCAGCTTTCATGTGCAAATCGCACACTTTGTGTTAATTTAAAAGAAATTATCAAAAACCTATTTATTTTACCGACGTTTTCTGCTATAATATAATAAATGAAAGGAATCGTACCATGACCTATCTTCATTTAGTCAAACAACTCACCGCTATCGGCTCGGATGCTCCATCACATGAAGCTGCCGAAATCATCCGTGTCACTTCCGGCAAAAGCCGTGAATGGTGTCTTGCCAACCGTGATGCCGAGCTACCTCCCTCTGTCTCGGAGGCACTTGCAAAGCGTGAGAAAGGAATACCGCTTCAATATATCCTCGGCGAAGCATGGTTTTACGGCAATCGCTTCACTGTGTCCGATGCCTGTCTCATTCCGCAGCCGGATACCGAGCACTGCGTTTCGCTTGCTCTGTCTCATTTGCCGACGGGAGGAAAGCTACTCGATCTTTGCACCGGAAGCGGATGTATCGCTATATCAATATTAAAAGAAAATGTCACAGCCCACGGTGTCGCCGTTGATATTTCAGAAGCGGCACTCGGAATTGCAAAACAAAACAGCACCGAAAATGGCACAGATGAGCGTCTGAGCTTCGTCCGCGCAGACCTGCTTTCTGATAACATCACCTCACACATTTCCGATTCTGACGTGATCGTTTCAAATCCGCCGTATATAAACACCGACATAATTGACACACTTTCCGCAGAGGTGCGGCATGAACCACGTATCGCACTTGACGGCGGCGAGGACGGCATGATATTTTACCGCCACTTCATCGAAAATTTCACAAAGCACATGAAACCGTCAGCCGTGATGATACTTGAGATCGGTTACGACCAGGCAGAACGAATAGCCGAGCTTTGTGGCAATAACAATCTTACCTGCCGCCTGCACCGTGACTTCGGCAGTAACATCCGTGTTGCCGAGGTTCGTGTCAACCGCGCGCTTTGTGAATAGAATATTATTACCATTATATAATACAGGAGAATTTCAATGCCAAAAATTTCACTTCTCTGCCTTTTCGGCGGAAAATCCTCGGAATATGAGGTCTCGCTCATATCGGCACATTCCATCCTTTCAAATATCGACAGTGATAAATATAATGTTACAACCGTCGGCATAACAAAGAATGGCGATTGGTATCATTACACCGGCGATATCCCTTCAATCAAGGACGGCACATGGTGTAACAATACAATAGAACTGCAAAAAGCCGCTCTGTCACCATCCCCGTCTGATTCGGCACTGCTCGTTTTTAACGGCGACAAAGTTGAATACATACATATCGACGTTATTTTCCCCATAATGCACGGTGCAAACGCAGAGGACGGTACGCTTCAAGGGCTTCTTAAGCTTTCGGGCATACCCTTTGTCGGCTGTGGCTGTGCGGCTTCGGCAATCGGAATGGATAAGGGATTTACCAAGCTCGTACTGTATCATTACGGAATACCTCAGGCAAAATGTGAGGTCATCGATAAATACCGTCTGATGCTCGACATTGACAGCGTTATCGAAGCCTGCGAGAATATTGGCGCATATCCGCTGTTCGTAAAGCCGGCAAACGCAGGCTCGTCGGTCGGTGCATCAAAGGCAAGTAACCGTGAGGAGCTTATTTCTGCTCTCTATTTGGCATCAAAACATGACTCAAAAATCATCGTTGAAGAATATATAAACGGAAAAGAGATCGAGGTTGCGGTTATGGGCAACGGTTTGTCAGGCAAGGATGCATACACTGCGTCAACGCCCGGTCAGATCAACCCCGGAAGTGAATTTTACGATTACGACGCAAAATACAGCGCCGACAGCAATTCCTCGTGTCTTATTCCTGCAGACATCAAGCCCGAAACTGCAAAAAAGGTTCAGGAATATGCAAAAATCATCTGCGGTGCGCTCGGCGTTACGGGACTTTCACGGGTTGATTTCTTCGTCTGCGAGGATGACAAAATTATTTTCAACGAAATAAACACTCTGCCCGGCTTCACTGAGATCAGTATGTATCCGAAGCTCCGCATACACGACGGCATGACATATCCCGAGGTTATCGACCGACTTGTTGAGCTTGCAATCGAAAAGAGGAATTAAACAATGATAGGTATTTTTGATAGCGGACTCGGCGGTCTTTCCGCACTAAAGGAAGCTCGCCGACTTATGCCGCATGAGGATATCGTCTATTTTGGCGACACGGGCCGAGTTCCGTACGGTACACGCTCAAAGCAAACCATCATCAAATATTCACTGCAGGATATGAATTTCCTCGCATCGCATAATATTGACGCAGTTATGGTCGCCTGCGGAACGGCAAGCTCGAATGCGCTCGACACTCTCCGTGAAGCATATCCGAACATACCGATAATCGGCGTTATTGACGCAGGTGCACGTGCCGCAGCAAAGGCAACAAAAAATAACATCATCGGAATCGCCGGAACTCCTTCAACAATCGGAAGTCAGGCGTTTGAAGCAAGGCTTTGCAAAATAAACCCTGACTTCAAAATGATATCCGCCGCCTGTCCGCTCTTTGTGCCGCTTGTTGAAAACGGTTTTATCTCGCCCGACGATGAAATAACACAGCTTGCGGCGAAAACTCATCTCAAGAGCATAATCGAAGCCGGAGCAGATACCCTCATTCTCGGCTGTACGCATTATCCGATAATCGTAGGAGCAATCTCAAAGGTGATACCGGGTGCAACGCTTATTAACGTCGGTGCGGCGGCGGCAGAGGAAATGCGTGAAATAATGGCATCGCGCACAAAAACCGATACAGACCGCATCGGCACGGTGAAGTATTTCGTCAGCGACGAGCCGCAGGGATTTGAGCGTATCGCATCGATCTTTCTCGGCGAGGAAATCAAGGATTCGGTCGTTCGCATTGATATTGAAAAATATTGAATATAAAAAAGAGTCGTCTTTGTCAGGCGGCTCTTCTTTTGTTGTTAACTACCGGCTTCACTTTTTCCTTTTGCCGTATTCTTCGGTGACATTCTCGACATCTGCCTTTGCGCCATAACAAGACCGTAATATATGCCCTTTTGGCGCATAAGCTCGTCGTGCGTACCGGTTTCGGCAATCGTTCCCTTGTCAAGCACGATAAGCCTTGTCGCATTGCGGAGGGTTGACAGACGGTGTGCTATGGCAAGAGTGGTGCGATCCTTTATCAGCTTCTGCAGTGACTCCTGAATCTGATGCTCGGTTTCGGTGTCAAGCGAGGCGGTTGCTTCGTCGAGGATGAGTATGCGAGGATTGTGTAAAAGCGCACGGGCAATCGATACACGCTGACGCTCACCGCCCGAAAGTGTGTGTCCCTTTTCTCCGACGGTGGTGTTGTAAGCATCGGGCAGCTTCATAATAAACTCATGTGCGCCTGCGATTTTCGATGCAGTTATAACCTCATCGCGCGTGGCATCCGGCTTTGCGTAGGCGATGTTTGCATAAATCGTTCCGGCAAAGAGGAAGGTCTCCTGCAAAACAACGCCGATCTGCGAGCGAAGCGAATCCTGTGAAATGTCACGCAAGTCAACGCCGTCCACCTTGATCGAGCCCTCGCCGATATCGTACATACGCATGAGAAGATTTATAAGCGTTGACTTTCCCACGCCCGATTTTCCGACAATGCCGATCATTTCTCCCGGCTCGATATGCAAATTTATCTTCTTTAGCACGTCGGTTGTTTCATCATAGCCAAACGATACATTCTCAAAGTCGATCGTACCCTTTATTTTAAGGTCAATCGCATCTTCCTTGTCGGCAACGTCCACGTTTTCGTCGATTATCTCAAAAACCTTTGCACTGCTGGTTAAAAAGTCAACGAGTCTGCGCGGAATGTTCGCAATCCAACGAAGCGGACCGTATATCATGCTGACGTATGCCGAGAACTGTGTCATTTCGCCAAGCGTCATTTCGCCGCCGAGAATTTTGTTTCCGACGTAAAATAGCAGGAAAAATTCGCCAATACCCATGAAAAAGCTGAGTATATGCCAGACTATTGCCCACATACGCTCGTTTTCAATGCGTATATCACGCTGTTTTTTTGAAATTTCATCGAAACGGTCTGCCTCGCGCTCCTCCATTCCAAACGCCTTGACAACACGTATTCCGGAAAAGATATCGTGAAGAACCGTGCTCGATTTTGAATCCATATGCCACGATTTATTCCACATCCTGCGCATCTTTCTCCAGAAAAACCGGAACGAAAGTGACACAATCGGTGCGGGAAAGATTATAAGCAGTGCCAGCCGCCAATCGTATATAAACAGCATGGTTGCAACGCCGATAAGCATAAGCGCCTGCTCGGCAAGATCCGGCATTGTTGAGGTTATGAACTGACGGATACGGTTTGTGTCGCTGTTAACTCTCGTCATAAGCTCGCCTGCTGTACGCTTTGAGATACGCGAAATCGACATCATCTGTATCTTGCCGAACACCATTTCACGAAGCGACACAACAACACGGTTGCCTGCATGAACAAGCACACGGCTGCGAAGAATCGAGAATAGATTTGTTGTAATATTAACCGCCGCAAGAGAGACAATGACAACCACAAAATGTGACATTACCACAGTCTCGGGAGTCGGTGACTTTATGAAATCGTCAACGAGTATACGGTTGAGATAAGGCGTCAAGAGATTGATTGCGGTTATAACGAAGAACAGCACAACAGACAAGGTAAGATGCCATCTGTAGGGCTTTGCAATCGCAAGAAGACGCTTCATTATACCCTTTTTGTCAACGCATCTCGGACACACGCTTGAACCCGGCGGAAACGGACGTCCGCATTTTTCGCAGACACGGTTTAAATCGCGCATAAATTCCGTGCTGAACTCTCCCGTTTCATTGTAACGGTTGATGCGCTTCATTATTGCGCCGTATTCGGCTGTGTGCGAATTGTCGCCTCGGCAGACTAACATATCGTGACCGTCCACCGTACATTCGGCAATAACACTTCCAACACCCGGCGTTGTTCGAAAATCCTCAGCCTTATCAAGCATTATCTCACGGTGTTTTTTTCCGTTTTGGTAGACTGTCAGCCTGTCCCCCGTCAGCGCCACAAGTCCGTCCGCACGCTGATCAGTAAGGTTAGTGTCATCCGCACGGTCTGCAAGGTCGTATGTAAAAGCGATAATAACATCCTCGCGTGAGAGCTGCGGATCAACCTCATGTAACCTTTCAAATAGTGCCTCAGTGCGCTCACGTACACGCTCATCGGCTATCTGCTCGGCATCGAGAATGTTTTCGGTTTGTTTAGCCATATTGCCTCCTTTCTTATCGGAGCTTTGCTTTAAAGATACAGTTCTATTTTCTTATAGCTCACACGGTCAAGCTTTTCGACATCGGGAATCTCATAGCGGTTGCCGTCGATGTCAACGATGTATATGCGCTCCCGACCGTCATTTGTATGCGCTTTAATGATACTGCGGAAGGTGTCGCGCAGTGTGAAGCTTTTTTCGCCAAATTCACACTCGCACTTCCAGTATGAAAAGCCGTAACGCTCCTTGACCGCGATTATACGCTTGATTATCGGAGTGTAATATTTCGTTTCAAGCTCGTTTTTGAGAAGTGTGCGCTCCGGCTCGTCAAAATCATCGAGAGAGCGAATGAAACCGATCTCCTTTTTATCCTTATCGAGAACGGAGATATATTCATACGGCATATCAAACGGAAACGCACGCGAGAGGAATATACGCTCGGCGTTTTTTTCAACCTTGCCGTCTCCAAGATCCACCACTTCAACGGCAGGCGTATTCTTTTTCTTTTTTGAGCCGTCGTCCTCTTTTGTATCTTCTTCCTTTTCGGGCGGCTCTTTTTCGGTCATATCCTCGTCCCTTTTGTCAAGAACGGCACGAAGCCCTATGAAACCGTTTTTTTCGGTTATTTTGCAGTTGTCACGGTTAAGATAGATGATATCGACTATACCGCCAAGCTCATCCTTAATATTGTTTTCGGGCATGGTAACCTCCTTTTTGTTCTTTCGTTAACTTTCAATGCCGATGCTTTTCAGCGCCTGTGCCTGCATTTTGTAGAGCTTGTAATATATACCCTTCTGGTTTATAAGCTCAAGATGAGTACCAAATTCGGGCATTTTTCCGTTTTCGATGACGATCAGCTTGTCAGCATCACGCAGAGTTGAAAGTCGGTGTGCAATCATGATGGTTGTGCGACCCTTGACAAGCCGTTCAAGCGCGGATTGAATTTTACGCTCGGTTTCGGTGTCCATTGCGGCTGTCGCTTCGTCAAGGATGAGTATCTTCGGGTTGCGAAGAACTGCACGTGCGATTGATAAGCGTTGACGTTCACCGCCCGAAAGATTCTTATATCCAAAGCCGATACGGGTTGCATAAGCATCCGGCAGCTTGATAATGAAATCGTGTGCGCCTGCAATTTTCGCGGCTTCTATAACCTCGTCAAGCGTCGCTTCGGGACGTGCGTAACGGATGTTTTCAAGTATCGTTCCCATAAAGAGATAAGTCTCTTGTGAAACTATCGAGATATTTTTTCGCAGGTCGGCAAAGGAAATTTCCTTAATGTTAACGCCGTCGATCAGTATCTCTCCCTCAGAAACGTCATAGAGGCGTATCAAAAGATTTGCAAGCGTCGATTTGCCTGCACCCGTGTGACCGACGATGCCGATAACTTTACCTGCCTCGATATCGAAGCTTACGCCGTCAATGACCTTGCGATTCTTGACATATGAAAATTCAACGTCCTTGAATGTTACACGCCCCTCCATGTTTTCCATACGTACAGGCTTCTCGGCTTCAACCACGTCGGGCACTGCATCCATAACCTCAAAAAGGCGTGAGCAAGCGTTAAGACAGTCGGTTGCCCAATATGCGAAATCCATGAAGAAATACATGGGGTTATATACCATGTTCATATAGGCGATGAAGGTTAAAAGCATACCGTATGTAAGCTCACCCTTTATAACCATCCAGCCGCCAAATCCCCATGCGAAGATGTTTCCGAGGTAGAGCACAAAATCGGAGATTGGCCATGCGGCATTTTGGAAGTTCGAGAGATTTTTTGCGTTTTCGGCAAGCCTTTCGGAATGACGGTTAAAGCGCTTGACCTCATTTTTTTCCTTTGAAAAGGCTTTAACGACACGTATTCCGCCAAGAACATCGCTTAAAGCGCCGCTGAGTGCACGTGAGCTTGAATAGTGCTTTGCATGAAGCTTATCAAGCCGTGTGAATATAAATTTCACGATAAAAACGAAAACGGGAACTGTTATAAGCGACATTGCGGCAAGAAACGGATTGAAAATGAACATTATAATAATGAGCGCCACAAGCTGAACGACATTGACAAGGAAATACGGCAGACCGTCACAGAAAAAGCCGTAGATCGTATTAGCGTCGCTGTTGACCTGATTCATAAGTCCGCCCGTCTGACGTCCCGTGAAGAAGCTAAGTGAGAGACGTTTTATTGCGCCGAATATGGTTTGCTTTAAGTCGTATGTAATCTCGGCGGCGATTTTCGAGGTAATAACGCCGTTTATAATGTTGATCAAAACAGAGAAAACACGCATACCGATGATCATACCGAGAACAAGAAGTATCTCGCCGAAGAAATCGCCCTCTGGATCGAGCACCTCGTCATAATAGAACGCCGAACCGATGTACGGTGAAAGTACGCCGAGCACGCTCATTAAAATGAGTACGCCGAGTATTGCCGCAAGCTGCCACTTATATTTAAGGAAGAAAACAGCCATGCGGCGTATCAGCTTGCCCTTGTCCATACAGCGAGGACAGATCTTGCGGTCCTTATCGGGATAACGTGAGCCGCACTTCGGGCAGAAGCGTGTTGCCTTGGAGTCGTCCTCATCAAGCTCGGGATCTTCGCCGTCCTTCACCTTTTTAATATATTTGCAGAAAAGGCTCATTTGCGATTTCGAGGTGTTTGTGAAGGCAGAGAGAAGTATGTGACCGCCGATGGATTCACTTTTTGCCGTGAGTCGGCAGGACGAGAGCATTTCCTCAACAGTGAAATCCGAGAGGTCGGAAAGCATATGACATTCATAGGAAAGCTCGGTGAATGTGGCTTCAAGTCTTGATGCAGAGGTATGAGCGAGATGTTTATGAACCCCTTGCTTTTCGGATAGAGTCATTATTCCGGATATTATGAGAAGCTCTTCCTCGGTTGCAACGAGAAAACAGTCGCAGTGAACCTTATCGCGGTTCATATCACACTTTGCAAGCAGGCGTATTTTGTCCTCTGCAACGCCCTTTCTGTCGATAAGCTCGATAAGCCCGGATGGATAATTGTCAAGTATAACCATCCCTTTCTTCACCTCCGCCAAAATTTGTTTGTTACATTAATTATACAGCATTATTTATAGTATTGTCAATAGAAAGATGCGCTATAATTATTTTTTGCGTAGCTTTTGTGCAGATAGCGTTGCTGGCATAAAGAAAAATTAAAAGAGAAGACATCATAATCTTCTCTTCTAATTATTAATAATTAAACTTGCGGTAATTATTTAGACTTGCGCTTTCTAGCTGCTTCAGACTTCTTCTTACGCTTAACGCTGGGCTTTTCGTAATGCTCACGCTTACGAAGCTCGGAAAGAACTCCGGATCTTGCGCACTGTCTCTTAAATCTGCGAAGAGCGCTGTCGAGCGATTCATTCTCTTTTACTCTGACCTCTGCCATTCTAAAATTCCCTCCCTCCGCAAGTGCAACAGAAGATGACAATCACCTTCCGAGATAAACGAGTCAGTATTTTTTTATCTCCGTAATATTATACTATAAAAATCCGTCTGTGTCAAGTGTTTATACGAAATTTAAGGAAATAATTTTATTTTTATCTGGCAACGATATTAACGATCTTATTTGGAACGCTTATTTCCTTAACAATCGTCTTGCCCTCAAGATACTGCGCCATACGCTCGTCTGCCTTGACAAGTGCGATTGCGTCGTCCTTTGAGGTGTCAACGGGGATCTCCTTGGTGAACTTCAGCTTGCCGCTCACCTGAACAGCGATCTCAACCGTCGAATCAACCGTCTTTGCTTCATCCCACTCGGGCCATGCCGCCAGTGTGCAGAGTCCCTTATTTCCGAGACTCTCCCAGATTTCCTCCGAGAGATGCGGTGCAAACGGGCAGAGCAGACGAACAAAGATACCAAGCTCATCGTTTGTGAGTGAGCCGCAGTCGTAGATCTCGTTAATGAGACTCATAAGCGTCGCAATTGCGGTGTTGAACTTCATGTCCTCAATATCAAGAGAAACCTTCTTGATTGTCTTATGGAATGTCGACTCAAGCTTCGCTGTAACGCCGCTTCCCTTTGCCATGTCACAAAGTCCTGCAACACGGTCAAGGAAACGCTTACATCCGCGAACCGAATCCTCGTTCCAGGGAGCCGCAGACGCATAGTCACCCATAAACAGAATGTATACACGCAGAACATCCGCACCAAACTTATCAACAACATCATTCGGGTCAACAACATTACCCTTGGATTTTGACATCTTGTCTCCGTCCGGACCGAGGATAAGTCCCTGTGCTGTACGCTTTGCATACGGTTCATCCACCGGAACCTCGCCGATATCGTAAAGGAAACGATGCCAGAAGCGTGAATAGATAAGGTGACGTGTAACGTGCTCCATACCGCCGTTATACCAGTCTACGGGAAGCCAGTATTTGAGAGCCTCCTTGCTTGCAAAAGCATCGGTATTGTGCGGATCGCAGTAACGTAAGAAATACCACGACGAGCCTGCCCACTGAGGCATTGTGTCAGTTTCACGCTTTGCAGGCTTACCGCACTTCGGGCAAGCACAGTTTACAAACGAATCTATCTTCGCAAGCGGAGATTCACCGCCCTCGCCGGGAGCAAAGTTCTCCATGTTCGGCAGTTTCAGCGGAAGCTCCTCATAAGGAACGCCAACCATTCCGCAGT
>JAZNFB010000364.1:0-3591 GCA_045588895.1 Candidatus Flemingiibacterium sp. | reverse complement strand
GCATTGTGCCAATCGGCAACGAAACGCTCAAGTCTGCCGATTCCGACAGGTTCGCCCTTGATTCCTCTCACACACTTCGCTTCACACTGGGTTTCCTGGGGACAAACACGACCGCAGACAGCCGGAAGTGAGGACGAGCGGTTGATTATCTGATACGCTCCCTCGAAGTCACCTTCCCTGATTTTTGCAATGAACTCGGGAATGTGAATATTAACGGGACAGCCCGAAACGCAGGGCATATTTTTACAGTTAAGACAGCGTGCCGCCTCGTCAAGGGCTGTCGCTTCGTCATAACCGAGTGCAACCTCATCAAAATTATGAGCACGAACCTCAGGTGCTTGCGAGGGCATCGCATTCTTTTTCGGTGACATATTTGGCATTGTTATTTCTCCATTTCTTCCTTATGCGGTGAATCAAACGCTCTTCTTAAAGAGGTTACACGCTTCTTCATGTGCGTGGCGTTCAAAATCACGGAACATCGTGCCGCGCTCCATTGCCGAATCAAAATCAACCTCATAGCCGTCAAAATCAGGACCGTCAACGCAGGCGAACTTGGTTTTTCCGCCAACGGTGAGTCTGCATCCGCCGCACATACCCGTGCCGTCGATCATAATCGGGTTCATCGAAACAATACAGGGAATCCCCGTCGGACGTGTCGCTTCAACGACGAATTTCATCATAACAAGCGGACCGATGGTTATAACCTTATCAAAACGCTCGCCGTTTGCAAACATTTCATTAAGCGGCACACAAACATTACCCTGCCTGCCGTATGAGCCGTCGTCAGTCATAACAAAGAGTCTGTCGGAAGCGGCATTAAACTCATCCTCCAAAATAAGCAGATCCTTTGAACGAAAGCCGATTACGGACGTTACCTCACAGCCCATTTCGTGAAGCGCCTCTGCAATGGGAAGCGCAATTGCACAGCCGACACCTCCGCCGACGATACAAACCTTTTTAAGTCCGTCAAGCTCGGTTGGAGTGCCAAGCGGACCGACGAAATCCTGTATACTGTCGCCAGCCTCCTTGCGGCCAAGCTTTTCGGTTGTTGCACCGACGATCTGGAAGATGATGCGAACAGTTCCTGCCTCACGGTTATAGCCTGCAACGGTCAGGGGAATACGCTCGCCGTCCTCGTCCACACGCAGGATGATAAACTGTCCCGCTTTGGCTTTTCTTGCAACGAGCGGAGCTTCAATATCCATCATTGTGACAGCCGGATTAAGCGATTTTTTATATGCTATACGATACATTGTTTTCTCCTTGAAATTTCTTTTCTTTCCAATATACATATATTATATCACAGCTATGGCTTTATTTGCAAGAGGTTAGACGTGATAATTTTGACGATTTTTTGTTTCATAACGGCAACAATGCGTACAAATGTGACATTTCACGTGTTTGTTTTCACATTTTGTAACATTACCACTCCGCCGCATCGAAAACTCGCATAACACGCTTTACAACAGATGTAAACTGTTCGGGCGTGAGCGACTGCGGACCGTCACAAAGCGCGCGTGCAGGATCATTATGCACCTCGATCATAACGCCCTCTGCACCACACGCCGCCGCAGACATCGCCATCGGAAGCACAAGCTTTGCCGAACCGCAGGCATGACTCGGGTCAACGATGACAGGAAGATGCGAAAGCTCATGCAGGACGGGCACAGCCGAAATATCAAGCGTATTGCGTGTTGCGCTCTCAAAGGTGCGTATACCTCTCTCGCAGAGGATGACATTCTCGTTTCCGCCTGCCATGATGTATTCAGCGCTCATGAGAAGCTCCCCGATTGTGTTTGCAAGTCCGCGCTTCAAGAGGATTGCCTTATTTGAATGTCCAAGCTCCTTTAAAAGCTCGAAGTTCTGCATATTTCTTGCGCCGACCTGAATAACGTCAACATCGGCAAAAAGGTCAAGGTGAGATGCGTCCATGATCTCGGTTACGATCGGCATACCCGTCGCCTTCTTCGCTTCGAGTAAAAGCTTGATTCCGTCGTTTCTGAGTCCCTGGAAAGCGTAAGGTGAGGTTCTCGGCTTGAATGCACCGCCGCGAAGAAGCTGTGCGCCTGCCTCCTTGACCGCCTCTGCAACCTCGATTATCTGCTCCTCGCTCTCGATTGAACACGGGCCTGCAATAAAGCAAAAGCCCTCGCCGATCTTAACGTCCCCATTCGCCCCCTGAATTGTTACAACCGTATCATCGGGATGGAATTTACGGTTTGCGTTCTTGTAAGGCTCACTGATGCGCTTCACTGTTTCAACAATATCAAGCCCCGAAAGGGTGTCAATGTCAATACTGCTTGTGTCGCCGACGAGACCGAGCACCGTCTGAAAATGTCCGCGGCTCTCGTGAACCGTAACATCCTGTGTCTTTAAAAATTCGATAAGCTTTGCAAGTCTTTCTTCATTTGCTCCGTTTTTGATTACTACTACCATTTTTTGTATCTCCTTTGAAATTATATTTTATAAAAACAAAAACCCCGCAGTGATTTTTCACTACGGAGCGAATTTATATCGGTCGGAAGTTATCTCAGGCTGACAACCTCGTTTTCGCAGCAAAAATCACTATTACTTTTCCCGGTGAAATAGTAATAGTAATAATATGCAGCTGTGAAACTACGTATTGTCATGATAATAATCCTCTTTGCCAAATTTACTTTATTTCATTATAGCACTAAAGCTTCGGGTTGTCAAGTGTCAATTCTAACCAAAAGCAACTATTTTAAAAGTGTTATTTCACATCAAGATGCTCAAGCGTTGAAATAACATCATGCAGCTCCTCGATATACATACGGTCGATCTCAGAAAGGCGGTACGAGCGAGGGTAAACGATCATATCCTTATAGTTATAGTCCGCATCGGAAACGCCTCTCTGAACAAGCCCATATCGGTCAAGTATCTTCTCGGGTATCGGCGACACCCACATGAACGATTCGGGAATATTCGATAAAAGCTCCATCTGACTTCCGCGCTCGAAAACGTATATCCTCTTGTTTGAGTTTTCAATGTTCTCCATGCGCTTCGCCTCAATGGTCGGAAGTGTCGGGACGGCGTTGTCACTGTGCAGTATCTCAATAGAGTCTGAAAAATCGGAACAGGTGAGCACCGGCTTCTTCGCGAGGGGACTCTCCTTTGACATAACCGCAATGTAACGGAACTGCCACAAAAGCTCCGCCTTCAGCTCCTTTTCACGAAGCAGACGGGTGAAATACTGCTCGAAAACGTCACGGAAGCGTATTATCGCAAGGTTATAGTTCGACTGTACAATATTCGATATAGCCTCGACGGAATTGGTTTCCTTATAATAAATTTCGATCTCCTTATCACGGTCAAGACGCTTGACAAAATTAGTGAAGCCGTACGCCATATAGCTTCCGCGAGGGATCGAGATGCTGAAGCTCTGCTTTTCGTTTGGACGGTTACTGTATATCGCTTCAAGCTCGTCAATCTGAACGAGAATACGCTTGGCATAAACGAGAAATTCCTCGCCTTTCTCTGTCGGAACGATACCTTTAGAGGTGCGCTTAAAGAGGGTCACACCAAGGCTTTCCTCAAGCTCACGGATCGCCTTGCTGAGGTTTGGCTGTCCCA
>JAZNFB010000363.1:0-3364 GCA_045588895.1 Candidatus Flemingiibacterium sp. | reverse complement strand
TATTTTCTTCCCGGTCGGACCGTATTATTTCCCATTCATTTTTGTTGAGATCGCCGGCTCGCTGATATTTGCGCTCTTTTTATGGAGACGGAAATTTTCAGTTGTACAGGTTATCGTGTCGCGTTTGTTGGTTGTTATAATATGCAACTTTATTCTCAATCCTCTGTTCCTTATTCAGTATAATCAGATATTTTACGGTAAATCGTACGAGTTTTTTGCTCTGCCCAGAATTATCAAAAACATTGTGCTCTTACCCGTGGAATCGATTCTTCTCGTTATATTCCTTGGAGCACTTGTTCCTGTTCTTGTTAAGCTTCGTATTCTTCCCAAGGCTCAACAAATCGTTATCAAGCTTACCAAGGATCATATCGTGCCGATTATCGTTTCGGTTGTGGTTGCCGTCGCTGCCGCAGCGTTAGTCGTTTGGTCTTATTACGCTCTCTATCTCCCAACTCAGCCTACGTCCGTATCAGTCACCGACGGAGATTACAAGCTGACTCTCAAAACCGATCCTCAGGCGTACACTCTCTCCGAGCTTGATCCGGATGCTCCGCTTACGATTACGGCAACACTCAAAAATAACGGCGAAAAAGATATTGTTCTGTCCCATACAAATGATCTGTGCGACATAACTCTGACGCAGGATGACGGTCTTATCATTCCAATCCAGGCTAAACCTGCAGTTGAGGGGACTACAGAGATCGCCGCAGGAAAATCCGTTAAATATACCGAAACATTCGCATGGGAATGGTCGGTGCTTGGTGTGCTTCCGAGAGGCAATTACACTGTCAAGGCAACCGTGGACGCAACTGTTGACGGCGAGCCTGTAACGCTTTCGGTTGAGCTTCCCATTAAAATAAAATAACAAATATAAAGCAAGGTTGAGCTCATATGAAAGTCAGCCTTGCTTTTTTATTATACAACAAGTGAATTTTTAAATTCCGTCGGACTCATTCCCGTGATGCGCTTGAAAACACGCGAGAAATACTGTGGGTTATCAAACGAGAGCTCATCCGATATCTGTGTGAAATTCAGCCTGCCGTCACGTATCATTTGCTTTGATTTGTCTATCTTTATGCGGACGGAATAATTTGCGATCGTTTCGCCTGTCTGCTCACGAAAAAGGCGGCTTAAATAGCTCTTGCTGTAACCGAGCGACTCGCAGATATCGCTCACGCGAAGGTTACCATCAGGGGTGTTTTCGAGCAGCTCCTTTATCGCTTTGACAAGGTGATTCTCCATGCTTTCTTTGGTTGGAAAGACGTTTGTTTCGCCCTTTTTTGTGATGCTGCGGATGAGAAAAATAAGTAACTGCTCGAGGTAAGTTTTGATTAACTGTTCACCGCCTATTGGTGCGTCCGGCTTTTTAACGAGCTTTTTTAAATTCGGATCGTTTTTCGGGATAATATATGTACGCTCTGCTTCTTTTATTACGGATGCTATAAAGCTTTTCAGCGTTTTATCAAGCATGGTGTGGTATTTTTCAAAGTATTGCATTGCCGGGGAATTAGAGACGAAGGATGCAACAAAATAATCGGGGGCGCTGTCGAGTGCGCGTATCGAGTGAAATTCATTGGGACGGTGGAAAATAATCTCACCTTGACCGAGAATTATTTCTTCATCGTCACATTTTATCAGAACCTTACCTTTGTCAACGTAAACCATCTCCCAAAAATCATGACTCTCGCCTAAAAAGACGAAGTTTTTGTCAAATTCGTAATAGTGTATCGTTACAATCTTCGATATGTTGATAAGGCTCGGCAGTCCTGTTTTGATATATGTAAGTTTCATATTCATCCTCGCTTTTAAAATGCTGTGCACAAAAATGAACGTATACAGTAAAAAAATGACTGTTATTTTCCGCTTTCATGTTATACAATTATTATACCATATATTTTTAAAAAATGCAAGGAGGAAAATCATGAAAAAAGGTATCAGTATTTGGTCGTTCCCGGCAGCACCGCTAAACAAAAATTTTGCGCTTGCAAAGGATGCGGGCTTTGACGGCGTTGAGGTTTCGCTCGACGAGGTTGGAGAGCTTTCTCTCGAATCATCCGAAAAGGATATTCTTGCCGTTGCAAATGCGGCGAAGGACAATGGCATCGAGCTTTACAGCATTGCTTCGGGTCTTTACTGGAGCTATTGGCTGAACGCAGACTGCGAGGCTGAAAGACAGAAGGCAAAGGACATCGTGAAATGTCAGCTTGACACTGCAAAGCTGCTCGGATGCGACACAATACTCGTTATTCCCGGCTGTGTACACGCAGATTTTTCAGGTCACCCCGAAAGAGTTATCGATTACAAAGCTACATATGACAGAAGCTTTGAGGCACTCTCCGAGCTTAAGGAGCACGCAGAGAAGGTTGGCGTTTCAATCGGTCTTGAGAACGTATGGAACAAATTCCTCACCTCTCCGATGGAAATGCGCGCTTTCATTGATAAGCTTGACAGCGACTATGTTGGAAGCTATCTTGACATCGGCAACACTCTCGCAAACGGTTTCCCGGATCACTGGATCAGAGTTCTTTCCGATAAAATAAAGAAGGTGCATTTCAAGGATTACCGTGTCGCTGCAGGCGGTTTGCACGGTTTTGTTGACCTGCTCGCAGGCGACGTTGATTACCCGACTGTTATGAAAGCTCTCGCTGAGGTTGGTTACGACGGCTGGGTCAGCGCAGAGATGATTCCGAATTACAAGTATTATACTGAAGCAATTATTTATAACACATCATATTCGATGGATAAAATTCTTGGGAGGAAATAAGCAATGTTAAAAGTAGGTTTGATCGGATGCGGCTTCATGGGCGCAATGCACGTGAACTGCTATAAGAATATTGATGGCGTTGAGATCACTGCTCTTGCAGATATCAGAAACGAAAAGGCAGTGGCTCTCGCAGAGGGAACAAACGCAAAGCTTTACGGCGACGGTATGGAGCTCATCGCAAACGCAGACGTTGATATAATCGACATCTGTCTGCCGACCTTCCTGCACGCAAAGTATGCTCTTGCGGCAATGGAGAAGGTTAAGTATCTCTTCCTCGAAAAGCCTGTTACGCTTACCACCGCTGAGGCTGACGAGCTTCTTAAAAAGAGCAAAGAGTGTGGCTGTAACGTACAGATCGGTCAGGTTATCCGTTTCTGGGATGAATATGTTGTTCTCCGTGATATGCTTGCAAAGGGCGAGCTTGGCAGAGTTGTTAACGCAAACTTCCGCCGTCTCAGTCCTCGTCCCGATTGGGGATGGGAGGATTGGAGCACTACATACGAGCGTTCCGGCGGTGCAGGTCAGGACCTCCATGTCCATGACACCGACTATGTTCTGTCTGTCTTCGGCGAGCCCGAGAAGTTCTATTCTGTCAAGAAC
>JAZNFB010000362.1:0-9334 GCA_045588895.1 Candidatus Flemingiibacterium sp. | reverse complement strand
CCGCGCGAGAGCTGTACCGGCTCCACCGAGATGGTCGAGGAGCAGATCTCTGCGGATTTTGTGCGCACCTGAGTTGTATGTTCAATAATGCTCTGACCGATGTCATCGAGGAAAACACGTGTATCCTCGAAGCAATCGCGGTCACGGCAGGCGTCAAACACCTGATAAGTGTCAATAACAACGCCGCATCCGTTTGTGAAATGGTTTCTCTCGCGAGCAAAGGCGTTGTTTCGATTGTCAGCCATTATAAATTCATCCTTTCTTGTATATCATAGCTTCGGGAATCCGGATAAAGCAAAGCGGCTCTATCCTCATTTACATGATATGCAAAACAGATGAGTAATGTTAACTAACGTGCGCGCATTTCAAGGTGTGCCCTGACCCTCTCCCACATTTCCTCGGCCTCGGGACAGCTTTCGATATAGGTTCTTATACGCTCATTAAGACCGCAAACGCGGCAGACAACATCTGCATCAGGCTCATACGGCGGCTTAAACTCACCCGTTTCATGAGGAATACCGAGATAGTCACAGCCATCGATTCGTCTGCCGTTACGCCTGAATTCAAGCGTCAGATATTCTCCGCTGCCAGTGCCGCTTGAGCCTTGCAGTCCGATGACTTCACCCTTGCGTACATATTCACCCACTTCAACAAAACGGCAATCGAGCCGCCCGTATGTAACCGTCACGCCGTCATGACCCGTTAATGTTACAACCGTACCAAGCCTGTGTTCACGCGAATGAATATCATTGTTGCGTCCGGCGCGAAGCACAATACCGTCCTCAAGCGCTAAAACCTCTCTCGCCGAGCCGTAGACCGACGGCAAGCCCTCAAAACAAAGTATTCCGCCTGTTTGTTTTTTGCCCGTTGTGCGGATTTCACATAAAACATAATGGTTTGATTTGTAAAGTGTCATTTTTTACCTCTCATAAGTTTGGATTTTCTGAACTGTGCCACCAAATTAAAGCCTAAACCAACGCAAGCACTGTTCAGATTTTCTGAACTAATTATAACATTTACTCGCCTCCTCTGTCAATACTTGTGCAGATTTTTAGCTTTGCGACATCGTTTTTTTGTAAAAAGACTTGATTTCTGTCAAATAATTGTTTATAATATTTATGTAAGTTCACAATTTCTGAACTCACTTTCAAGAAAATCTGTACAACTATTATTGCAAGGAGTGATGGAACAATGCCCATAAGAAGTGACCGACTCAAAAAAATAATGAAGCAGCGCGGTATAACTCAGATGCAGCTCTCAAGAAAAACAAACATCCCCAAATCCGCTATTTCGCAATATCTGAGCAACAAATTCAGTCCCCGTGACGGACGCCTCGAAATAATCGCCGAAGCACTCGACATTTCGCCCGCGTGGCTGCTTGGTTACACAGATAACCCGGAAAGAACACCGCCGCTTTCCCTCTCCGCGCGTGAGGAGTGTATCATTTTGGTCTACCGTTCCGATCCCGAAATCAAAAAAGCCATCGATGAAGCAATTGACACACCACCCCTTCAAATATTCCGCGCCGCAAAATCAGAGGACGGCACCATCGCACCAACAAGCGAAAAAATAACAGAGGAGCAACTGCGTCGTCTTAATGAGGCACCCGAAACTGACGAGGAGCTCTGATGTATGATTACTATGGTGTTTACACCGCCTGCCGTGACGCAGCATGGAGATGTCACATTGATTTTAATATGCGCCGGCTTCCGATAAAATTGCTTTCAGTCACACGGCTTGCAGGTATACGTGTGATATGCAACTCAAGGGTAAAGGAGCTTCGATGCGGAGAAGAAGGGGCAAGCATATATGCAAACGGGCAGTGGAGCATCGTATATGATGACCGTATGCCGATCCCAAAATCGCGTATGGTTCTCGCACATGAGCTTGGACATATTCTCCTCGGTCATGAATATAAGTATTCCGATTACCGTTTTTTCAGCGAGAGCAGGAAATTAAAAAGTGAATATGAGGCAGATATGTTCGCCATACGTCTGCTTGCTCCGGCCTGTGTTCTTCATGAGCTCGGAGCACTCGACGCAAAAACAATAGCAGAGCTTTGTGACATTCCCGAAAAAGCGGCAGCAGACCGGGCAAAACGTATGCAGGTACTTGAAAAGCGGTCCTGCTTTTACCGATCTGAGCTTGAAAAAAGAGTTTATGAAAATTTTCGCGAGTTCATAGAAAATTCCCGACAAAATTGATGTTGGGTTTTTTTATTTGATATTGTTTTTACAGTGAATAAAGCCGCCGCACCGGTCAATAATGTGATAAAAGACCAAAGCGGAGGAAAAAAATATGCTCAAAGGCTGCCAGCGCAGGATAATTATGGTTAAAGATACGAAAAGTCGTTATTTCGATTCGGCATATTTCGTTATAAAAAGTGACATTCCACCCTCATGCAAGGATTCGGATATGCTCACCGAAGCACACAAAATGATAGCTGCATATACAAAAACAGAGCTTATCAGCACAGTACAGCCGCACACAGGATCAAGAAACAATCGGCTGCGTACGGCTGTATGGCTCGGTTTAACCGTCGCCTGTCTCTTTACATTTGCGCTGATGACAGTCGTTTTGATTAAAACACTCGGCTGATCAAAGGTCGTCAGCGTCCTGAACAGGCTTCAAATCCTTTTCGAGCGCGGCATTCATGAAAATATACGGACGGCTTACGGGAAAGCTCTTTTCCTCGGAATCCTTGTAAGTTCCCGTATAGCTTCCCTGAATATCGGTATCCTTTCCCGTGTCATGCCATGCAGCGATACATTCTGCCGCACGATCTGACGGTGCTATATGCTTTTCCATAAAATATCAGCTCCTTTGTGCGGTATATCATCGTCACCGCAATATAAGTTTGACCGCCAAAGCGAAAAATATTATTAACAATATATTCATATTCGCAAGCTTATATAATTAACAAAATGCTGATATAATAATATTGTTATATTTTGGTTCGTTGTTTTGGGAGCGGATTTTTTGCGAAGGTACGTTATATTCGCTGTTTTGCCGCAACGGCAGGATATGCTTGCGATCGACCGTCCATATATCGTAAGCTGTAAGCCCGTGCCGTACGCCGCAAATAAAAAATTCGCCCGGAGGGTTCTTTTTTCGCGCCTTGATTTAAGTCACGGCTCTTTTTATGCCCTTTGTTCGAATTGGTATAACTTGGATATTTAATTGGAATTTATTGTATATTGTGGTTATTTATTACATAATCAAGCCAACATGAAAGGATAGTGAAGCTATGGCAAAAAGCAAAAAAAATGCAAAACTCAAAATAATACCTCTCGGCGGTCTTGGTGAGATCGGAAAAAACATCACCGCCCTTGAATATGAAAACGATATTATCGTCGTTGACTGCGGACTCGGATTTCCCGATGACGATATGCTCGGAGTTGACCTCGTTATTCCCGACGTTTCGTATCTTGAAAAAAATATCGAAAAGGTTCGCGGCTTTGTTTTAACTCACGGTCATGAGGATCACATCGGTGCTCTGCCCTACGTATTAAAAACGGTCAATGCGCCCGTATTCGGTACACGTCTTGCAGTCGGTATCGTCGCAAATAAGCTGACCGAGCATATATTCACAGAAAAGCCTCAGCTCAATGCGGTTGAAGCGGGAGACGTTGTTAAGCTTGGCATATTTTCAGTCGAGTTTGTCCGTGTTAACCATTCAATCGCGGATGCGTGTGCGCTTTCCATCAAAACTCCTCACGGTATCATTTTCTTCTCGGGCGACTTCAAGCTCGATTTAACTCCGGTTGAAGGAAAGATCATGGATATCCCGAGGATCTGTGAAATCGGTAATCAGGGCGTAACAATGCTGCTCTGCGAATCAACAAACGTCGAGCGTCCCGGTTACACTCCCTCTGAAAAAAAGGTTGGACGCTCGCTTGACGGAATCTTTGTTCAGCATGCGGATAAGCGAATCGTTATCGCAACCTTCTCCTCAAACGTACACCGCGTACAGCAGATCATCAACGCCAGTGCCGCACACGGACGTAAGGTCGCAGTTACGGGACGAAGCATGATCAATATTGTTAACACCGCCATCGAGCTTGGTTACATGAACGTACCAAACGGAACTCTCATAGACATCAATGAAATCAAGCGTTTCCGCGACAACCAACTGACCATTATTACAACGGGAAGCCAGGGTGAACCGATGAGCGCACTCCACAGAATGGCATTTTCCGACCACGATAAAGTACAGCTTGGTCCGAATGACCTTGTTGTAATCAGCGCAAACCCAATTCCCGGAAACGAAAAATTCGTCGGAAATATTATCAATGAATTATTCCGCAAGGGAGTTAACGTGCTCTATGACGCACTCGCCGACGTACACGTTTCGGGACACGCCTGCCAGGAAGAATTAAAGCTCATGCACGCTTTGACAAAGCCGAAATATTTTATGCCCGTGCACGGCGAACACCGTCACCTTATAACACACAAAAACCTCGCTGTTGAAATGGGTATGCAGGAAAATCACATCTTCATCCCCGAGATCGGCAAGGTGCTCGAAATCGACCGGGACGGCGCACGTTGGGGCGGATCTGTTCCGAGCGGAAAGATACTCGTTGACGGCTACGGCGTCGGAGACGTTGGAAACATCGTGCTTCGTGATCGCCGTCATCTCTCGCAGGACGGTATCATCGTTGTTGTTGCAAGCGTTGACATAAACGAGCGGCTGTTACTTTCGGGTCCCGATATCATTTCGCGTGGATTTGTATACGTCCGTGAAGCGGAGAAGCTTCTTGATGAGGCAAGAGCTATCGCACGTGACACTCTGCTCGACTGTCTTGAGGACAACGTCACAGATTGGGCAGAGCTTAAGGTTTGCGTCAAGGATAATCTTTCGAAGTTCCTTTATCAGAAAACCAAGCGCAAGCCGATGGTTTTGCCCGTTATTATGAATATTTGAAATATTAAGGACAGAGAACGTATAAAATTCTCTGTCTTTTTTTACAAGTATTAATTTGATAAAAAGTGGTACTGTCAGGAATTGACAAGCGTAATTGGCTTGTTCTTTTTTTTAGCATATTTTAGAGTGTATTGTGTACCTTTAGAGTGGCTGTCCCATATGACAAGCACGGCATCAGCCATGTCAACCATTTGCTCATTGCGTTTTATTGGTGCTGCACGTCCATAGAGATCATAGCGTGGGCGTATGATGTATTTTGAGAGACAGTGCAAATCAGCATATTGCTCTGCCAAGCTGTCGATTCCGTATGCTCCACCGCTAATAATGGTTTCAATGTCCGACGGAATATACGGTGACAAGTCAAAGTCTGTGATGCTCCGCGAACCAACGATTAGTAATTTCATTGAATATATCCCCCTCTTGATGTATATCTATATAAGTATACACCTGAACAGAGAAATTGTCAATTAGGTATATATTCGATAAAATATATATCGAGGGAGGGATATTATGGTACGATTGACTATAGCTAAATATTTGACCAAGTGTGGTATCACTCGGTATGAATTAGCAAAACGATGTGAGGTCAAATTTCAAACGATAGACCGCTACTATAAAAATCGTGTTGTTCGTTATGACAGTTACATTTTAGATCGCATATGCGCAGCCTTGGAGTGTAACATCTGTGACATCATAGAATACGTAAAGGATGAATAAACGCTCTCACCTTAACACTACGGGAGATGCTAAAACGTACTTGTTCAGAGTTTAAAACAGGTGTTAAATATATAAATCAAAAGCAGTTGGGATATAGTTATGAACTTGAATGATGCAATTATCAAGCGTATAGATGAAATATGCATGGAACGAGGCAGTAATATATGTGACATCGCTTTGAATGGCGGAATGTCACCCTCTGCAATTTATGACCTTATCAAAGGCAGAACAAAATGCTCAAAGGTTATTACAGTAAAGCGTTTTTGTGAGGGTGCAGGCATGACCTTATCCGAGTTTTTCGACAAAGATTATTTTAATGATCCCGAAGAAGATTGACATTTAATAAAAAACGATCACCGCCGTTACCGATGAAGTAATAGCGGTGATTTTCTGTTTATAAATTAGTGGTTGTTTTCAACATCCTCGGGAGAAGCGAGACCTGCGAGCTGACGCCATGCATCAAATGTAACATGGAATTCAGGCTCGATCTCGCAGTAATATGCCCCAAGCTTCAACTCTGCGTCGATACGCTCGGCACGGGGTTTGCCCGAGAATTTCTCTATCTGCATTTCACAGATAAGACGTGCAGCCTCAAAATGACTTAAAAGCGCATTCCAGAAATATCCCTGTGCTTCGGTTTCATATTTACCGTCTGCATAGATCTTCTCGATTATCGGCTTGTATTCTGCGATGTGTGCAAGCGCTGCCTTGTAATCGGCAACCTTATTTTCGTCAATAACAACGTCCTTTTCGTCCCAGTGAGGCCAGTACCATGCAATTTCCGAAAGCTTGCTAAGATACGCTCTTGCAGTTTTCCATTCGCTTCCGTAGCAATCGGCGAAATATTCGACAACCTCGGTTTCATAGTCACCCTTATTGTTCCAGAGTCCGCGTGCCATAAGCGTCTGTGCAAGTCCATTCGGATAGCAAGAACGCATTACCTGACAGCTGACCATGCCGTTGATACCCACGCGCTCAAGGTCACACATATCCTTGTATGTCATCTCGGCAATGGACATTCCTCCGGGATCACAGTCGAGTGTTGTAGACCAGAGGTGGTAATCGAACACACAGGTGTCACCCTTAAAGCCCTCGAGCCAATCCTGCATAAGACGTACGATCGGCTTGACAGTTCTCGGCATAAGTACCTTGTTAAGCTCAAACATAGGAACGGGATCAAGCTTTGTTACGTCCTCAACATTAAAGTAACCCTCTCCCGGCTCAAAACGGCGATTGATCGGCGCAAACTGAAGCACAAATCTGTCGGGATTCTTGATTCTCGCACTAATCGGTGCCCAGGCGGTTTCGTTATAGGAAATGAAAATGATCTTCATACCGCATCCGCGCTCGGTCATAACCTCATCGACACGGTTAAGTACATTTATGTAAAGGTCAGCAGGTGTACTCTTTCGGCATTCGTCACATTCACAGTGGTTGTTTCTCATGTCTGCAAGCCACACCGCAACGTGTGAAAGCTCGGGGTGAGCCACACTGTAGTCGGCAATAGCTTTTGCGAGAAGCTCGATAACCTTGGGGTTTGAGAAGCAAAGATTGGTGTTAGCCGGAGAACCGTCGTTCCAAGTGCGCTTACCGTCACGCATCGCAAGAAGCTCAAGCACTTCAGGCGGAGTCTCTGATTCATCAACCTTATCCCAACCGCCCGAAGGCATTCCGAGAGGTTCAGCAGTCCAGCCGTGACCAACCATGTGATACATGAGCGAACGGTCTGCAACATCCTCGGAAATCTTTTCGCGAATACAGTCCGAATCCTCTATTGTAAAGTCAACGCCCTCTGCATACGGGTTACGCTCATGTGCGTACCAACGGCGAAGGAAGCCCATCGGCGTATGGAACTGGCTGAAATAACCGTTCATGCCTGCCTTGGGAATCCAGTCGATCATGTTGTAAAGATGCTCATAGCCGCAAGAGCCCTCAATGCAGATAGTTCTGTGACGTGAGGTCGCCGCTTCACAAACCTTTACAGAGCACTTATCAAGTATACGCTTCGGAACAGTTTCGCCGCATTCACCCGGGCAAAGCCAAACAACACCAAGCTCACGCAGGAAACGATACGCCGCAATAAGCACCGAGCGCTCATTTGTACCAGTTATAACGCCGCCGAAATCGGTAACGTCAACAAAAATACCGTCGTCAAACGCTTTATCCTTAACAGCCGGAAGCTTATTATCAAGCTTATCGGAAAGACCAAGCCAAAGGAAATCCGCCTTGTTTTCGTCATAGTCATCGTAAAGACGGATATCAACAATAGCCTCAGCATCCATCATTTTGAGATACCTGCGAAGCTCCTCTGCCGCGAATTTCACGGTACGGCTGTTTCCGATTCTTGCAATTGTGATTGAATTGATTTTTTTCATTGTATTTTCTCCTAATTAAATAATTATCAGTGTGCGTTTTCAACCTCGCCGGGAAGTGCAAGTCCAAGCATCTGTCTCCATGCATCAAACACAGTATGAAGCTCCGGCTCGGTTTTACAGTAATATTCAGTAAGTGCACGTTCAGCATCGGCACGCTCGGTGGGCGATTTGCCAAGGAACTTCTCAATCTGCATATTACAGATAAGTCTTGCCATTTCAGTGTGCATAACAAGCGCATCCCAGTAGAACTGCTGAACCTCAAATTCAAAGCCGCCGTCTGTCGCGATCTTTTCAATTATCGGCTTATACTCTGCAATGTGAACGAGTGCTTCCTTAAAGTCTTCAACTCTCTTTTTGTCAACAACAACGTCCTTTTCATCCCAGTGAGGCCAATACGTTGCGATTTCGGAAAGCTTATCAAGATATGCCCTTGCCGTCTGCCATTTGTCTCCGTAGCAGTCGGTGAGATGCTTTTCAACAAGCAAGTTATAATCAGCCTTGTGATTCCAGAGTGCATCCGCCATAAGCTGCATCGGGAGCGCATTCGGGAAGTACGCGCGCTCAACCTGACAGCTCACCATACCGTTGATACCGATTCTCTTAAGATCACACATATCGCGGAAGATCGTGTTCGCAATGAACATTCCGCCGGGATCGCAGGCAAGCAGAGTTGTCCACAGATGATAGTCGTAAACACAGCTGTCGCCCTTAAAATATTCAAGCCAATCACGCATCATCCTGACGATCGGCTTCACGGTTCTCGGCATTAAAAGCTTGTTAAGCTCAAACATCGGAACAGGCTCAAGAGTATTGAGGTCTTCAATGTCGGCATACGCTTCGCCCTCGTCAAATCGGCGCGTGATCGGTGCAAACTGCAATAAGAATCTATCAGGGTTATTGAACTTAACTGTTTTCGGCGTCCACGACATTTCGTTAGCCGAGAAGAATACAAGCTTTCTGTCTATACCGTGCTCAGTCAGCACCTCGTCGATACGGTTGAGTGCAGCAACGTAAAGGTCGGCCGGTGTACTCTTTGCACATTCCTCACATTCGCAGTAGTTGTTTCTCAGGTCAGCAAGCCAGATTATCGGATATGTCGCCTCGGGATGCTCGTTGCAGTATTTAACGATCGCATCTGCGATAATGTCAACTGCTTTTTTGTTCGAAAGACATATATTAGTATTAGCCGGAACACCGTTGTTCCAGTCGCGCTTACCGTTTCTCATTGCGAGCATTTCGAGAACCTCGTCAGGCGTTTCCTCTGCCGTAACCTGCTTCCAGCTTGCGCCATCAATTCCGAACGGCTCACAGGTCCAAC
>JAZNFB010000361.1:0-6626 GCA_045588895.1 Candidatus Flemingiibacterium sp. | reverse complement strand
AATTATAACAAACGCCTGAGAGTCACATTCTACGATTATCTGCTTTAAAAAGAACAGCTCCTTTTTCGGAACGACACACATAACAACCTTCTTCGCTTCACCCGTATAAGCTCCCGTCGCCTCGAGCACAGTCGCACCGCGATCAAGACGCTCAAAGATCAGCTTTACGATCCCATCGGGCTTATCGGTTATTATAAAGGCCTGACCGGCACGGCGTGAACCGGAGATCATAAAGTCAAGCGTTTTTCCTGCCGCCCATGTACATATAAGCGAGTAGAATATGCCGCTTAAATCTCTTGTGAAAAGCGAAGCACCCAAAATTATCGCTATGTCGACAACAGTTATAATGCTGCCCATAGACGCGCGCTTCAGCTTTAATTTCACAAGACAAGCTATAAGATCAGTACCGCCCGTTGTATATCCTCGTGTCATCATAAAACCAATGCCGGAACCCATAACCGCACCTCCGAGAATCGCACAGATAAGCGGATCGGTCGTGGTTATCGGAAAGATCACCAAAATATCAGTTGCAACAGAGGCCGCGGCAACTCCTATGACCGTACGGCGCAAAAAGCCTGTACCGAAAAAATATGTGTTAGCGAAAATCAGGGGTATGTTAAGAAGGATTATCATAATACCGACCGGAGTTCCAAAGAACATATTAATAACGGTTGCGATACCCGTCATACCGCCAAGCACGATATTTGCAGGCAGAATGAACATATTGAGCGCAAGTGAAAAAAGCACGGAACCAATTATAACGATTCCCGTCTCATAGACTACAGATCTAATTTTCCCTTTTTTGTTTGACATACAGTCCTCCTGAAATTTTATATGTGAGGTGTAAAATGAAGCTATTAAAAAGAATACCGAAGCCGCTCTTGGTAACATTCGCAGTGCTTCTTATAATATTCATAATTTATATCGTGCACAGCAACAACAGTATCGGCATAACCGAGCTTACCGTCACGTCGGACAAGCTCCCGAAAAGCTTTGACGGATACCGCATTGCACACGTCTCCGATCTGCACTGTGCAAAATTCGGAAAAAACAACGAAAAGCTTATCGCCGCACTCGAGAGCACCTCACCCGACATTATTGTTATAACCGGCGATTTGATTGACACAAGATATGACGACAAATCCGTCGGAATAGATTTTGCGAGAGCTGCCGCTTCTATTGCACCGACATATTTTGTTTCGGGAAATCATGAGATCGACAACGATGATTTTGACGCCATTGCCGCCGAGCTTGAGAGCGCTTCGGTTACCGTGCTGCGAGGTGAAAGCGTACGCTTATATAAGTCGGAGGAATATATAACTCTCGTCGGAATTGACGATGCAAGAGTTATAACGGGCAAAGAAGCAAATGAAAAAGCACGTGATGTTATTGAAGCCGAACTTGAAAAGCTGCCGCCCGTCGGCGAGGAATATACGATTCTTTTGGCTCACCGTCCCGATATGATAGAGCTTTACGCAGACAAAAGCTATAACCTTGTCTTTTCCGGTCACGCACACGGCGGACAGTTCAGACTTCCAATCATCGGCGGACTTTACGCACCCGGTCAAGGCTTATTTCCAAAATATACAGAGGGGCTTCACACAGTCGGCAAAACAGACCTCGTAATCAGCCGCGGACTCGGAAACGCAAGCTTCCCTTTCCGTCTAAATAATAACCCCGAAATTATTTCGCTCACTCTGAAATGTGAGTGATACGGTATATGTAAACTAAATATAACCTCAAATATAAAACAAAGAGCTGTCCGCTTTTTCGGCAAAACAGCTCTTTTTGTATTCTTACGTTAATCCTCGTAAGCCATATCCTGTTCGGCACTGACACCCATATATTCAAGCGGATTTACATAGTTTCCATTAACCTTCATTTCAAGATGGAGATGAGGCTCCTCCGCAATTTCAATCAGTGCACTTTCGCCGACCGTACCAATCGCCTGTCCCATTGAAACCTTTGTTCCAACCTCCAGCTCTGCGCCGGATTCAACGGAAAGATTCATATACGTGGTGTATATATCATCTCCGTGATCAACCATAATACAGCGTCCCATAAGCGGATCGTTCCATATCCTGCAGACAATACCGTTTGATGCGGTAACGACCTCGCTTCCAAGCTCCGCGCCAATATCAACGCCTGTATGCGCACGGTAATCATTCATTGTCAGCGAATATACGGGGATATCAATATCGAATGCCTTTGAAACACTTCCGACAACCGGTGCAACAAAGTAACGAAGCTCACTTCCTGCCGCAACATCCTGTTCCGTGTCATTAGATGCAGGGCTGTTTTTGTCTTTTGTACCGTCCGTTTGTCCGGGTGCTGTGGAATCTGCATCAAGTGAGGTTGAAGGTGTACGGTCTGAGCGTGTTCCTTCACTGTCGCGGCGTACGGTTGTGTCATCTGCGCCAAGTGAGCCTGAAATGCCCTCATTTGTATCCGGATTTTCTCCTCTGCGCTTTGATGCACTCGTGAAGATCGAAATTGCGATAACCGCAATAAACATCGCCGCAAGCAGAAGATAAATCACCATGTTGATTGAAATTTTCTTTGCTTTTTTCTCCATGTATTGTTACCAACCTTTCATTTTTTTCGACCATAATCAGTTAAGTTACTGTCGATTTGGTAGTATTGTTAACTATCGCGGTTGAATTTATACATGGTGAGGAAGTTTATTATTTCAAATTTCAATTCATATAATATTCGCTTTTATGGACAAACATAAAGAACAGACCGAAAAGCCTGTTCCTTACATATTTTTTAATTCTTGCCGTACAGTAAAAAATCACGGTATCGGCGAAAGCTTTGCGAGCTTCACGGGCTCATCCTTATATCCGTAAAGAGTTGCATGGAAATTGGGCGAAATGAGAGTGATGCGGTATTTTCCGTTTTTCATGCGGTCAACGCCCTCAACATTATATCGAACACCGCCGCAAAGTATTTGGATATATGTAGTTTTATTGAACATACTTTTGCTCATTCGCAGTTTTTTGATAACATCGTCCGTCAGCGTCAGATTATCGATATCGATAGTCTCGGCGCATATTTTATTGGGCCTCTTTGTCATCTCCGAGATGGTCAGGACATTATGCGGTACTTTAGTTTTCATACGCCATGTTAAACCTTTCCATAATTATACAGTGCAAACGCATCGCAAGCTGCAGCACCGTAAGATAAATCTGCGCACTCGGGTTTCTCGCGCAAATTATCACAAACTATATTATATCATATTATCGTGCATTTGTCAATACCAAACATAAAAATAAGAACATTCCCGACACAAATGTGCAAATTGTTTCATATAACAGCAGTAATTGTCGAAAAAAACGCCAGCGCACATTGTCTCGTGAGCTGACGATTTTCATTATGCAATTTGTGATTCAATGAACGTGGTTACTGTTTGCGATTCACCGTTTACGGTCAGAGTATATGTGATCTCGCAGGTACGCTTGGTAAGTCTGTCAAGTGAATCGATGTAGTAAGATATAACAACCGAAGTGCAGTCAAATTTTGCGCCGTCAACCTCAGTGTCAAATTTATTAACATAATCATCGGTCATTGTTAACGCATAGCAGTCGTTAAGCTTTTCAACATCGATAACCTCAAGCTCCGATATTTCATCTGTACCAAAATCAATTTCAAACGCTTCGAAAATATCGGGCGCTTCGGTCACTTCATTGGTGCCGACACCATTAAAAAGCTCAAGCATCTGATCATTACTCTTTACAAAGGTGTATTTGTTATAGACACCTGTAGTGGAATATGATTCGGTTCTTTTAAGCTCAAAATCAGGATTGTCGGGACCGCCCCAAAAAAGCACGGAGGTCTCAATCTTCACATCCTGTGCCACGCCCTCAATTTCCTTTTCGACTGCGCGCGTTTCAACAATGAGAATCTCGCCCTCAGCAATATTCAGAGCCTTATCCGAAACTTCGGTTAAAAATTCTAATTTCTCGGTGTAATCGACCTTTGACTGACAGCCGAAAATCGCTGTTGATGAAAGAATGAGCGCAAGCCCGAGTGCAGCGCACTTTGCAAATCTGTTCATTACTGTTCTCCAAATAAATGTTTGATTTCAAGTCATCATAAAAAGCATGATAACCAAGATTATGCCGCAAACCATCGATCATCGATTTGCGGCAATTTTTAATTTTAATGTATTGTCTTAAAGATACTTTTTGATTGTCTCAGTTGCATTCTCTGCGGCAAGTGAAGAAGTCATTGTGCAGTGGATGCCATACTTTTCAACAAGAGCGTTAACCTCGTTGCAGAGCTTATCGAAGCTTTCGAGATCGTTATTGCAGATCTTGAGCGCGGAATCGATATAGATATCGGTGATATCGTGATTGCTTGCAACGATGCCTGCGAAGAAGCCGAAAAGCGACTGTCCATCGCAGATTCCGTACTGTTCGGTATCGATAAGGCGAGCGGTCGGCTTAATGTCGTAGGTCAGCTTTGTACCCTTTTCAATGCAGACAACAGAACCGTCAGTCTGCGCAGAAGCGGTGTTAACCATCTCGATGAGAGTCTTTGTTTTGCCTGTACCTTTAACGCCGATAATTAACTTTAACATAATGTGAATCCTCCTTGAATTTATGGTGATTATACCAAGTTGTTTGTTTCTACTTATATTTTACACTAAAACCTCAAAAATTTCAAGAGGATTTATAAACAAAATGTACGGCTTCGCAAAGTTTTTACAACTTGTACAAATCTATGATAAATACTTGGCAGAAGCGACGAAATTTATAAACAAAACTTATTTAGACATTCTCGCTTCAAGCTTTGCCTTTTCGTCCTCATAGCCTGGCTTGCCGAGAAGCGCGTACATATTCTTCTTGTAAGCCTCAACACCGGGCTGATTGAACGGATTGACACCGAGTGTATATCCCGAAATTGCGCAGGCAAGCTCAAAGAAGTAAACCAGGTAACCGAAGGAATATTCGCTTCTGTCTTTAAGATCGAGAACGATATTCGGAACGCCGCCGTCAACGTGTGCAAGCAGAGTTGCATTCATCGCCGCACTGTTTACCTTGTGAAGCTCCTCGCCCGATAAGAAGTTGAGTCCGTCAATATTGGCAGGGTCATTCGGGATGATAACAGTGTCGTTGGACTTTTCAATATTAATAACCGTTTCAAAGAGATTGCGTCTGCCCTCCTGGATATACTGACCGAGGGAATGGAGATCTGTTGAGAAGATAACCGACGCCGGGAAAATACCCATATCGTCCTTACCCTCTGATTCGCCGTAAAGCTGCTTCCACCATTCGTTCATCATGAGCATGGCACTCTCATAAGAAACGAGGATCTCTGTGGTCTTGCCCTTTCTGTACATAATGTTACGAAGAGCCGCATATTTTGCCGCATCGTTATCTTCAATTGCGTCACTCGAATAAGCCTCACGTGCAGCCGCCGCACCTGCCATCATAGCATCAATGTCACAGCCTGCCGCCGCGATAGGAAGAAGACCAACCGCTGTGAGTACCGAGTAACGTCCGCCGACATCGTCCGGAACAACAAATGTTTCATAACCCTTTTCGGTTGCAAACGCTTTGAGTGTGCCGCGTGCCTTGTCAGTCGTAACAAAGATACGCTCCTTTGCGCCGTCCTCGCCGTATTTCTTTTCAAGCAGCTCACGGAAGATACGGAATGCCACTGCCGGCTCGGTTGTCGTTCCCGACTTCGAAATTACGTTAACGCAGACATCCTTACCGTCGCAAAGCTCAATAAGCTCAGCAAGTGAGGATGAGGAGATATTGTTTCCGGCAAAGTAAACCGAGGGAGTATCCTTCTTCTTTTCGTTATACATCGGGCTCTTGACAAACTCAATTGCCGCACGTGCACCGAGATAAGAGCCGCCGATACCGATTACGACGAGAATGTCACAGGACTTCTTTATCTTCTCTGCAGCAGCCTTGATGCGTGCAAATTCTTCCTTATCATAGTTAACGGGAAGATCGGCCCATCCGAGAAAATCGTTACCGAGTCCGTTTTTATTTTTAACCTGCCCGATTGCACACTTTACCGCAGGCTCAATACCTGCAAGGTCCTCAGCGGCAAGAAAATCCTTTATATATTTATCGTTAAGCTTAAGTGTCATGTTGTGACTCCTTCCAAAATAAAATCTGTGAATTTAAGTATATTTTATCACTACTAAATATATTACTACAAAAAACCGAGCATTTCAAGTGGTATTGTCAAATTTTTCACGTTTGACATCAAAAAATATTTTCGGAGAGCTGACATTTTTTTGTGACGTTTTACCAAAAGGCAGTAAAAAAGCCGGGCTTGTAGCAACAAAACTTGAAAAAACCGGATTTTTTTAAAAAACTTTTGTCAAGTCTATTGCAATTTTGAAATAAATGTGTTATAATAGTCGTTGTTAGTTATGAATCAGCATCGCCATGCTCAAACCCACATGGCGGCTTTAATAATCGGAGGTAATAATCATGGCAAAGTGCAGCATCTGCGGAAAAGCAGTACAGTTTGGACTTGCAGTATCGCATTCCAACCGTAAGACCAACAGAACTTGGAAGCCTAACATCAGACGTGTTAAGGCTATCGTAAACGGCACTCCCAAGACAAGTCGGAGGCCAAGCGGTCTTAGGAAGACAACA
>JAZNFB010000360.1:0-4240 GCA_045588895.1 Candidatus Flemingiibacterium sp. | reverse complement strand
TTCTTTGTAAATTCGTCTGCACGTGATACACGGCTCTTTTCTGCAACAACTATGTCCATGATCCTATGTACCGCATCATCGATCATATTTTCACCGTTTATGACGATGTAATCATATTCGTTAAGCTTCGAAAGCTCCACCTTTGCGGTTTCAAGTCTGCGTCTGATAACATCCTCAGTAACATTGTCGCCGCGTCCTCTGAGTCTTGCTTCAAGGGTTTTGAAATCGGGCGGCGTCACCATAAGAAGCACCGCATCGGGACACTTTTCTTTTATCTGCATTGCGCCCGCGACCTCGATCTCCAAAATGACGTTATGCCCTGCCTCGAGATTTTCGTTAACCTCTTTTTTCGGAGTGCCGTAATAGTTACCGCAGTACTCTGCGTGTTCAAGCATCATGTCATCGGCAATACGCGCTTCAAAATCCTCGCGGTCGATGAAATAATAATTGACACCGTTTCGCTCGCCTATACGAGGTGCACGTGTTGTTGCGGAAACGGAGTAAATAAAGCTGTCGTCAAGCTCCAGGAGGCGTTTGATGAGTGTGCCCTTTCCGCTTCCGGAGGGACCCGATATAACAAGCAATAAGCCTTTTTTCATATTGTTTTCCATAGTCATCCCTCGTCAGTCTCCTCGCTTTCATCCTCGTCCTCACCCTCGTCACGGTCAGAAAGACGGTTTGAGATGGTTTCAGACTGGAAAGCCGATAAAATTACGTGTTCACTGTCCGTTATAATAACCGCACGTGTACGCTTGCCGCAGGTTACGTCAATGGCACGTCCGCTGTCCTTTGCATCCTGAATGAGACGCTTGATCGGCGCACTGTCCGGGCTGACCACCGCAACAACACGCTCTGCGGCAACCATATTTCCGAATCCTATATTAATAAACTTCATAAAAATCCACCTCTTTACTCGATATTTTGTATCTGCTCGCGGATCTTTTCAAGCTCACTCTTGATTTCAACAACAATGGCAGCGATCTCAACATTGCTTGCCTTTGAACCGATGGTGTTTGTTTCGCGGTTCATCTCCTGCATGAGGAAGTCAAGCTTACGTCCCACCGGCTCGTTTGACGTGAATATCTCACGCATTGCCGTAAAGTGACAGCCGAGTCTGACAAGCTCCTCGTCAATCGCCACCCTGTCTGCATATATTGCACATTCGGTGAGTACCATATTGGGATTAAGCTCAATTGCGTTATCGGCGAGTATCGTTTTAAGACGGGTTTCGAATTTGGTTTTGTAAGCGGCAATATCGTCCTCGGAATATTCCTTGATTTTTGCCGTAAGCGATTCGATCTTTTCAAGCTTTTCGAGTATATCAGCCTTGAGCCGCTCACCCTCCGCCTCGCGCACACGGATAAATGCCGCAATAGCCTCGTCAAGCACGGGCTGTATAGTCAACCAGTCGCGTTCTGCATCCTCATCCGGCTTGGTGATATTAAAAATGTCACGGTTCTGCGCAACGGACATAACCGAAATGTCGTCCTTCAAGCCAAACTCATCTCTAAGCGTATACAGTGCGTCGATGTAACTCTTGGCAAGTGCACGGTCGATGTCAACCGTCATGCCAACATTTTCGACCACCTCAACACCGACATACACATCAAGCTTACCTCTCGAGATACCGCTCTGCTGAACATACTGGCGTACTCTGTCCTCAAGGAAGCTGTACATTCTTGATATCTTAACCGAACAGTCGAGATAGCGGTTGTTTACGCTCTTTAATTCAACTGTGATATTTTTGCCGTTCTGCACACCGAGCGAGGTTGCTCTGCCGAAGGCCGTCATGCTTCGTATCATGTTAAGTATTCCTTTCAATAAATAAGGGCATATATATTTATTATACCTCATTTAAAACGATTTGTCAACCGAAAATGCAGACAAATCCTCATTTTTTTGAATTTTTTATGTAAGTCTCCGGGTTCACTTTAAAGTAAAATTTCAGCCTCTCTGAAAAAGCCATGCTCTTTCACATCTTCAAAAACGTAAATTCCAACAGCAATTAAATTTTGTTCATGTTTTTGAATGATGAAAATCTTGCATAAAAAAAGCCGTATTCTATTTTTACTTTAGTGAAAAATCTTGACAAGGCACGCCATATTGTGATATACTTAAGCTGCAGTTTTGTAATAACAAATGCAAAAATCTTACAAGCTCGGGAATTACCTTTACAATCAGCGTCAATCATTTCTTTTTTTTGAATGTGACACCAATTCCCCAATATTCCCTAAATCCAGCGGAGAAAGGAAGGATACCGTATGCAGTCAATGCACACAGTATTGGCGGTTTTATGAAAAAGGATCATTTCTCGTCCGAAATTTTATCAATCAGGGATAATATATGTTTTCGTATTCACTCATACGATCTTGAAGTAAGCAAGAATGAACGAATAGATTATCCCGAAGTGCACGCTCATCACTATGACGAAGTACACTATATCTTCAGCGGCTCAACCACTCTCATGCTCGAAGGAAACAAGCCTGATATCGTTCTCAATGAGGGCGATTTTTGTCTTGTTCCTGCCGGATTATATCACTGCCGCCTTTCAAATGAGGTCAGCCGTGTGATCTTTGCCATTGAAACAGAATCCGGAAAATCTCAGAAAAAGGGTGACGGCGGAGTATATTATAAGCTGCTCTCCATGCTCAATGCAACGGGAGTTCCGTTTGTTTTTAACGATCCGAATATCACGGAGGCAATGCTTCAATTCCCAAGCTGAGATACCAAAATTCTCTGTTAAAAGAGACACAACTCTCAATAATTTTAATGAATGCAGTACTTTACGCATTAAACCTGCTCCGTGAAAATGACATCCCCGTTAAAGCAGATATGATTTCCAAGCAGACAAACGAGCTCACCGACAAGCGCAAAACGATCATCACAAACCACATAAATGATTATTTCAACAGCCGCGACGGTCTCAAAACTCTTGCAGCAAAGCTTTTCTTGTCAGAGCGTCGTACAAGCGAGGTGGTTCGCGAAATAATGGGAGAGAACTTCAAGGATCTTGTTGTCAAGGAGCGTATGACCGTTGCAAATATACTTATAAAGAGCCGCAAATATCCGCTCGAAAAGATTGCCGATATGGTCGGGTATCATTCATACAGCGGGTTTTATACGGCATACAGAACATTCTACGGTCATCCTCCGACAGATGATGTTGTTTAATTAAGTGGGATCATTTTTCCCACTTTTTTATTTTTTCAAATCCAATCACGTGAACGCTATTGACAATCACCGAATTTTATGGTATACTGTATATACAAAGCAAAGGAGGACGGTTATGGACAATTTCAGAATACCGAGAAAAAACACCGATCTGCAGGAATATGTAGATACCAAACGCCGCAAATTTGCAATAAAATACAGTGTATCTGTCATCCTCATATTGCTTATTGAAATCGGATTTCTGTTCGATGCGGTCAGCTTACGTCTCGGATTTGCAAACTCTGTCATTTTGGCTTTTATACTCCTCGTTTCTCCCTTTTTTATCTTTGGCGGACATAAGCTTTTGCTTGACAAGGCATGGGAAGGAGAGATCATTCTTTTCGATTACGGAACAGAGCTGTTTTCAGAGGGCAAAACGGTCGGCGCAAAGGCACTCGGCTCAAAATTAAGACTCAGGGGCGGTCACAGCCTTGTTCCATATCAATACTGCGATGTTTACGTTGAAACTACCGACAAAAAGACTGTAATTCACAGAATATGGATGACACCCAAGGACCATAGGCTGCCAATCAAGATCGGCACAAGACTGCGCAAATATAAGGGGCTTCCCTATCCCGTCATTCTCGGCAACGGCAGATCCGAGTGCCCGATATGCGGCAGAGTCAACAATGAAAATGCCAAGGAATGCATTGACTGCAGATATTCGATTATAAAAACAGAGTGAAATTTGTATAAAACACATCTTGACAAAGGCTTGTCCCGGTGCTATAATGTAAGCATCCGACGAGTCTTTTTGGCATTCGGAAATAAATTTTTGCGCTGTATCATGCTAAGCGTGAACGGCAGCAGGAGGAAATTATGAATAACGCACTCTCCCCTATCGAAAAAAGAAGAAAACGCACCATATGGCTTGTCGAAACAGCGATGCTTTCGGCAATCGTAATGCTTCTTTCTTTTACGCCTTTAGGTTATCTAAAAGCCTCGGCTGTAGAAATCACCTTTATGATGATTCCGGTCGTAATCGCTTCCATTGTTGTGGGTCCCACATCAGGTGCAATAGTCGGTGGCG
>JAZNFB010000359.1:0-2570 GCA_045588895.1 Candidatus Flemingiibacterium sp. | reverse complement strand
CGCTTACGCTCCAATTCGCTTTGTTTGCTGTAACCGTTTGTCCGCCGCCACCTTACGTCGGCGGCTCTGTAGCTCCCTTGCTTTTTTGCTGTAAAAAGTTAGCTCATGCAGGCAAGTTCGTTTGCTGAAACACATCGTCCTGCTGCTCCAAACTAACTATTCTCGCTGACGTGAGTTGGCGAAAACGAGCGATTACCGCAAAACGAGCGTTCGTACAGCAAACTACGGTTGTGTCCTCTCAAAAACAACTACTGCCCATGCCATGCGTACACCCGATAACCACATTTACACATAAAACGCATTTTCCAATCACATCGCACATATACATCATCGAGGTGATTTATATGAAATTCAAGCGATTCCTTTCATTATTATTAATACTGCTTTTTGCAGTACCCGTCCGCGTGAGTGGCGCAGACTACAATGCGCGCTCATATATATTGATGGAAGCTTCAACGGGACTTGTCATGCTCGAGGAAAATGCCGACGAAGCTCTGCCGCCTGCTTCCGTAACCAAGATAATGACATTACTGCTTGTTATGGAAGCAGTTGCCGAGGGACGCATCGGCTGGGACGACATGGTGACAACCTCCGAATATGCGGCTTCTATGGGCGGCTCGCAGGTATTTCTTGAACCCGGAGAGCAGATGAGCGTTTCCGAGATGGTCAAATGCGTCGTTGTTTCAAGCGCAAATGATGCGGCGGTTGCTCTTGCCGAAGCGGTGTCGGGCAGTGAGGAAGCCTTTGTTAAGCGCATGAACGAGCGCGCCGCCGAACTTGGTATGAAAAACACCACCTTTCTCAACACAAACGGTCTTGACGACGATGTGGACGGTCACGTTACAAGCGCACGCGATATTGCGATAATGTCACGCGAGCTGATAACCAAATATCCGCAGATACTCGAATATTCCTCCATTTGGATGGACACTATCCGCGGCGGCGCTTTCGGGCTTACGAACACAAACCGTCTCATTCGCTTCTATAACGGTGCAAACGGGCTCAAAACCGGCTCGACCTCGAAGGCGAAGTTTTGTATATCCGCAACAGCCGAGCGAAACGGTATGCAGCTGATTGCGGTTATTATGGCGTCGCCAAGCCGTGACGACCGAAACGAAACCGCCAAAAAGCTTCTCGACTACGGTTTTGCAAATTACGAAACAGCAAAGCTTGCCCTTGCCGAGCCTCTTGCCGATATGCGTATACTCGGAGGCGTTACCGATACAGTCGGGCTTGCGGTCGGTGAATCCTCGCTCGTGCTCGAAAAGGGACAATCGGCGAAGCTTACTCATGAAATTTACCTTCCCGATCATATTTCTGCGCCGATTTCGGAGGGCGACACGGTTGGACACGTTGATTTTCTTATCGACGGCAAAATTATTTCGTCCGTGCCGATAACGGCGGCGGAAAGCGTTAAAAAGATAGGCTACATCGGGCTTTTTAGCCGTTTTATAAAGAAGCTGCTGATGATTGAAGCGTAATATTAAACCCCATTTAAAATTACAAATACCTTACAAAAGAAAAATACCTATTGCAAAAAAAAGGGACTTGTAGTATCATATGTACAGGGAAAATCTTCACTATGCGTAAAATCTATCCCAAAAGAACACGGTATCCAAGTGAGACCGGATGCTGTGAACCGAGGGAGGATTTACAAATGAAGATCTACCGCAAAAATAATATTTTAAAGGAGAAACTAAACAATGAGAAATCTCAAGAAGTTTTTTGCATTAGTACTTGCTATGCTTATGATCGTAAGTGCTGCTGCAGTGGTTTCTGCAGATGACGCTACCTTCACAGACGTTGAAGCAAGCGATCCTTATGCTGCAGCAATCGCAGATCTCGTAGACAAGAAGATCACTGTTGGTACAACAGAAGATACCTTCTCTCCCGAAGATCTCGTAACCAGATATCAGATGGCGCTCTTTATTGCGCGTTCCGCAACTGGTATCGTTGACAATGACAAGTGGGCTGAAGGACTTGTTCCTTTCACCGATGTAACTGCTGATCACTTCCCCGGAGCTATTTACTATGGCTTCCAGAACGGTATCATTCTCGGTTACAACGAAACCACTTATGGTCCTAACGACAACATCACTTATGCTCAGGCTCTCAAGATGGCAGTTTGCACTCTTGGTTATGAGGTTGAGTATGAGGCTGGCGACGCTTGGAAGTGGGCATTCTACAACGCTGCTAAGGATCTTGGTCTCACCGATGGCGTTAACGTAGAGTCCATCGACAAGGAGCTCACCAGAGCTGAAACCGCTCAGATCATCGCTAATATGCTTTACGCAGCTCCCGCTGAAGGCGACGTTAACCTCGCTGACAAGAACTTCGGTTCTATCGAAAACGGCGTTGGCGTTGAGTCCACCTTCGTTATCTCTGCAACTGCTCGTCAGGCATATGTACGCGGCGCAGCTATTAACGATGTTTACGATTACGTCTCCACCGGCAACAAGATCGGCACCGATCACGTTGGTATTCAGGCGCTTGTTAACGGTGTTCCCACCGGCGACATCATCTATGTTCCCGCAACTGAGCTCAACATTGCTAAGGAAAGTCGGGAGGCC
>JAZNFB010000358.1:0-3833 GCA_045588895.1 Candidatus Flemingiibacterium sp. | reverse complement strand
CATGTCATTCACGGTTATACCTATTCTGCCGACGAAACAGAGAATAGAATCCCTGCAGGCAGCGGTATCGAATTTATAAACTCTGAGAGAACCGTTCTTAAGGGTACTGTCAGTGCAGTTGAGATGCTGACTCTGAAATTCTACTATACGGCAGACGAATATAATGTTACCTACATTATAGAAGGTACAGTGCTTCCCGAGAATGTCAGTGCTCCTGCGCCGGCTGCCTATAAGTACGGCACTGAGGTTGAGCGTCATGGCGGATACAACATCCCCGGTTACACCTTCAGCGGTTGGGACACAACTGGTGTGACTGTTACCGATAATAAATTTGATATGCCTGCAAACGAGGTTACCTTCAGAGGCAGCTTCAGCGCAGACACCGTTAACTACAAAATCAAGTATTGGCAACAGGTGCTTGAGGGTACCGGCACCAAGGAGCACAACGGTAAATACTACGATGAGGTTATCGATGATGAGCGCACATTTAGTGCAACCACAGGTCATCTGGTAAGCGCATATCCTGATTTCATCAATACCTATGAGGGCTTTACCGCCACTTTGGAGGATAACGATGAATTTTACGGATATGTAACGGCTGACGATCCCACAACACCTGAGGATGAAACTCTTGTGCTCAATGTTTACTATGATCGCCTGACTTACAGCGTGACTTACGTTTACTCGGGCGTTGCTCCAGATGGCGTGGAGATTCCTGATTCTTACAATAAGACAGGCGTGATATACGGTTCAACTGTCTATGTTGAGGATAAGCTTGATGCATACGACGGATTTGAGTTCGACGGCTGGCACTCTGCAGATGTCAACATCACGGGCGACGCAGAAAAATTCACGATGCCTGCAAAGGATGTTATCATCTACGGTCGCCACAATGGCGAATATGAGGTCAGATACTACGTTGATGATGAGCTTTATGAAACATACACTGTAAGCGTCGGCACAGTACACGACATTATCGAAGAGCCCGACGGAACAACCGACTTCCTTGGCTGGGGCGATCCCTTCAACGTGAAAGAAAACAAGTATTTCAAGGCAACGGATAACGAGTTTATTATGCCTTGGTCCGACGTTGAAATATACGGTGAATTTGAAACTGTGGTTCCTCCCGTTATTCTGTTCGGTAAGCTCACGGTAAGCAAAGAGGTTACAGCACCCGATGACTTTGACGGACCTGATGAGTACACGTTCGACATTTACAAGGTTAACGGCGATGAGCTTGATCTTAAAAAGACCGTTGCTCTGAAGGCGGGCGAGAGCATATCGATAAAGCTTTCTCCTGGTGACTACCGTGTCTCTGAAAGAAATGCAGAGGTTGATGGCTATACGCTCACTACCGTTTGCAGTGACGAGGACGGTGTCGTTACCGTTGATATCCATGAGGAGACCAATATAGAGTTCACCAACACCTATACTGAGATAATGCTTGACAAGGACGATCACTTCGGTTACATCATAGGTTATCCGGACGGAACCGTTCGTCCTGACGCAAACATTACCCGTGCGGAGGTTGTAACGATCTTCTTCCGTATGCTCACTGATGAAGCACGAAACCACTATTGGTCACAAACTAATAGATTTACTGATGTTACATCGACTGATTGGTATAACACTGCAATCTCTACATTGGCAAATGCAGGCGTGCTTGACGGTTACACCGACGGTACGTTTAAGCCGAATGGTATTATCACCAGAGCAGAGCTTGTCAAGATCGCAACCTCGTTCTATGATGTAGACGCAGGCAAGCAAAGCGAGTTCTCCGATATCGAAAACCATTGGGCAGAGACATTTATCGAAGCAGCATATAGTCTTGGTATGGTTGAGGGTTATGGCGACGGTACATTCCACCCGGATCAGCCGATCACCAGAGCTGAGACGATGAAGATAGTCAACCGTACACTCGACCGTGCACCGCATAAGGATTATTTGCTTGATTCGATGATCAAGTGGCCGGACAATATGGATACGGAAAAATGGTATTACGCCGAGGTTCAGGAAGCCACCAATTCTCACAACTATACGCGCGAGGATGCGCATGAGGTTTGGACAGCGATTCTTCCCGTACGCGATTGGGCAGCGCTTGAACGTGTATGGAGAGAAGAACACGACGGTGAATGATCCGTCTTGAGTATCTTTCCCGAATAATTCAATAAAAGTTGGAAATCCGCTGTTTTTGGTGGATTTCCGCTTTTTATATGGCGCAGTCACTCATTCTCACGTCACGTGGGAAATTATACGAATACGCCACTTAGCAAGGTTTGACTTGTCAGGTGGCGTATTGCTTTTTGCGCTGTTGGGTGGTGATGGTTTAATATATGGCGAAAAAAGTGCGGATTTTACGTGCTCCCTCTACCAAACCTACTGCACACTAACTCAAAAACAACGTCGGCTTGCTGTTTGAAATATTTTAAACGTCTTCCGGACGAGCTCAAACGAATGGTGATCAACAGAACAGTTCAGAACGGTACACTTTTATAAACAAAATCCTCTGTTGCGATTCGTCGTTTATGGATTCGGGGGCAGCGGGGGATATTTATACTTTACTTGTTTTTTTAAAAGGATATCCTGATCGGTTTGCCACCATAACTCATTCCTCTGCGAAATAGACGCAAGAAGTGCTGCTTTGATAGACTTGACAAATCTTTTTAAATGTTATATAATTCATACATGAGCCTTAACCGCATTTTTTTCGGAACGGTTATGCTGATATCAAAGAAAATTTATGGTATGGAGGTTTGTATGCTACAATTTCCAAACAGCTTTGTCCACATGACACTTCCGGGCATTGATGTACATTTAACCAATTTTTTCTGGGGAAGTATTCTTGAACGCCCGAGACGTCCCCATTCACATGCTTCGTATGAGCTTGTTTATATAGACTCGGATGAGGGAATGAGATTTATAATAAATCCACCTCTTTATGAGCATATGAATGCCGATGCACCGCAGCAAACGGTAAAATCATTGCTGTTTTCGCTGACATCCGACAGCAAGGACAGGATATGTGAAGCCTTTAAAGAGCTTACTGAACCCATAGAGCTTATTGATGATTTTGGCGGAAAAGAGCATATTGATTCAGCAAAGCAATATATAGACGGTAACGATTTCGGCATGAAGGAGCAGGCAACTGCAGAGCTTTGGATGCTTTTTATCAAGCTTGCGAGAGTTATTCACTCACAAAGCAAGGGTACATATAAGATGCCCTCACAGACGCTTGATGAGGAACGTATCGCACGCATAAACGATTTTTTTCATATACATTTAAGCGATCCGTTATGTCATAAGGCGCAGCTGGCAGATTATATCGGAGTCAGTGAGCGTCAGCTTTCGCGTATACTCAGCGAAGTATATAACATGAAATTCTTAACCATTCTTAATGAAATGAGGATGAATCTTGCCGAGGCAATGCGCCGTGAGGGACGTTCTATTGATGAGGTTATGCAGCTCAGCGGCTTTACCTCACAACGGACATTCAAATATAATTACAAAAATTTTTTCGGTAAGCCCTTTAAGAGAATATATTAAATATTTAAAACTCCACAGGTTATATATTATGGAGCTTTTGACCGACAGTGCACTTTAATCGGTGTTACTGTCGGTATTTTTTGCTAAAAAATATTTTGTGGTGTTCAGATTTGACCGTGAATTCCAAAAATAAATCATCATGGTAAAAATAGGAACAAATTTACCAAAAAACGGACATAAACTGCAAAAAGATGACCGAGCTTGGTTATTTACATGAGACGTCGTGTGTGATATAATTATTATAGCAACACCTGATTTTTTTGCATACAGCAATCTTGAGGTAAATTACA
>JAZNFB010000357.1:0-2342 GCA_045588895.1 Candidatus Flemingiibacterium sp. | reverse complement strand
ATTTCTTCCAAATATGCTCTACTTTTTTATTATTTTTTTAATTATTTTTCGTAGGCTCTATTTGGTTACCCCAACTTTTATTATAGAGCCTAAATTTATGCACAAAAAAACAGGTTCAAGGCATCGCCTTAAACCTGTTTTGGGGATTTTTTATCTATCCAGTCCGCGGCGGCTTACTTCCGACCACAAATCAAGCTCGCGGGAGTAAGGGCCATCGCTCATATAAATGTCGCGCTTGCGGAAATCTTCAATTACCTTCTGGATGTTCTCATACTCTGCAAGAAGGCGCTCATCGCTCATCTTTGCAGGCGGTGTAAGAGTTCCATACCAATCCGGCTGCTTTCTGTAATCCTCAGGCGGATTCGGGTCAAGCGTCATGCTTGTTACCGTACGTGTTGCAGCGTTTACAAGGTCTGTGATAAGCTGGGAGTTGTCAAGCGCAGTAACATAGTAACGGTGGAGGAAGGTAACGATCTGCGCACGTGTGCAGGTGGTGTTCGGAGAGAACGCCGTGCCGCCGGTACCGTTTGTGATACCCTTTCTTACTGCCCATGAAACTGCCTTATCAAGCGTGCTTGATTCCGTAACATCCGAGAAAGGAACGCGGGTAGCGGAAGGTGCGCCTGCAAAGCGCCAGAAATACTCAACGGTGGAAGCGCGTGTGCACTGCGCGTTCGGACCGAAGGTTGTGCCGCCCGGATTGTAGATGCCCTTTTCCTTTGCCCAGAGAGCTACCTTATAGAAATAATCACTTGATTTAACATCCTTATACGGATTTGTGCCTGTCGGCTCCGGAGAACCCGCCGCACGCCAGAGGAATGTGAGGATCTGTGCGCGTGTGCATGTTGCATTCGGGGAGAATGCTGTGTTGGATGTTCCGTTAGTGATCGCCTTCTGGACTGCCCAGTTTACCGGCTCGAAGAAATAGTCTGACTTCTTGACGTCCTTGAATTCCGGAGTTGTTGCCACGCCGCCCTTAAGGAGTGTGAAGCTGCCGTAATCGTTGCGTCCCTTTGCCGGAGCAAATTTAAACTCGCCGTTCTTTACCTGAAGCACCATAAAGAGATTGTCCGGATAATAGTGACCGCCGTAGTATGTCCAGAGATATACATAGTAGGTCCTGTCTACGTTCATCGGAATATCGCCCTCTTCAAAATAGAGAGTGAGCGAATTTGTTTTGCCGTACTCCATCTTATGCTCATCAGTTGCAAGAAGCATGCCGAACTTGCCTGCCTGTGCAGTAACCTCATCCCATGATGAGAAGGCTCTGCCGTAGTATCCGAGGTCTGTGAAGTCACCGTAATACTTATCTGTTCCTTCCTCGCCCTCGGAGCGCAGACGGGTTGTCATAATTGTAAGGCGACTTGCTGCAGATGCCGTGTCCCAGCCAAAGTCGATGCTGAGTGTTTTTACATCGCCGTTGCTGAAATAGCCTGCCGAAGTGACCTTAATGTTCGTCGCTGCACCGAATGCGATGCCGGAAAGGAGCGTCGCAAATACGCAAACGCAAAGAAGTGCGCTTAAAATTCTTTTTGTCATTTTCTATTCCCTCCAAAAATTGTTTATAGGTGCCGGGTGAACGGCACCCACTTTTATATTTCAGCTCATCATAAAACCTGATTTATGTACAGGGTTTACTTTGCTTCAAGGAATCTGTGGAGAAGCGCTGCTGCTTCTGCTCTTGTTGCACTTTCGCGCGGAGCAAGCATATTTCCGCTTCTGCCCTGAACAAAACCGTTCTTGATATTCCAGGTCATTGCTGCGAGAGCATAATCCGAAACGGAGGCTGCATCTGCAAAGCTGAGAGCTTCGTCATTAACGTCTACGTTTCTTCCCTTGTAGGAAGCATAGCGGAAAAGGATTGTTGCAATCTGCTCACGTGTGATATACTCATCCGGGGCAAAGTTAGTTTCGGAAACGCCTGTTACAATGCGGTTCTGCTGTGCCCAGATGACAGCATTAGCATAGTATGCGCCCATATCAACATCAGCAAACGGGATGCTCTTGTTTGTTGCAGGAGAGCCCTCTGCGCGGTAAAGCACAGCAACAAGCATTGCGCGCGTAAGCTTTCCGTTGGGTGAGAATGCAGTGTTGGAGGTTCCGTTGAAGAGATCCTTTGAAATTGCATAGTCAACATCTGCATGATACCATGCGCTTGTGTTAAGGTCAGCAAATTTTACTGCCGGGCAATTATCTGCGTTCGTTCCGTCGCATACGCCGTCATCCGGCGGTGTAACCGGCTTGGTCTCGGTTTCAGGCTCGTCTTCTTTCTCATACTCTGAGCCGAGCTTATCTTTTCCGCTCGTGTCCATATCTCCGCCTGCCTGAAGTCCGCCGTAGTG
>JAZNFB010000356.1:0-2985 GCA_045588895.1 Candidatus Flemingiibacterium sp. | reverse complement strand
CAAAAAAGCCTTTAAAAAGCATTTTTTATCTGCTATACTGTTGCTGTAAAGTCCGATTTGACGGACAATTTTTGGAAAGGATGCTTAAAAAAGCAGCGGTCACAAATATGCTACCAAAAAATCTTGATTACTGTGAGGTTAACTATTATCCCGGTGAAAATCACATTTTTTCATACAGAACCGGACTTGCGTGCTATGATGAAGAATTCAGAAATGGTTCCATCTTCGGCGCAGGATGGAACACCGGAGGTTTCCCCATCAAAATCGACTTAAGAAACGATCGTACAAAGCCAGAGGATTACGTAATCGAGCCGGCGGCATTTCACCTTGAAATAAACGGACGCTGTGCCGACTACGGATATGAGTTTGTCGACTTTACATCCGATAAAACCGAAAAAGGCATACATACCATATTAAAGCTGAAAAACACTATTTTCCCGATTAATCTCATCGTTCACACAGTAATTGACGGTACCCAGACGATCTCGCGCTGGATGGAGGTTGAAAACCTTTCCGATGAGCCGCTTTGTCTGAGCCGTATCGGTATATTCAATAATATACTCGAGATAATTGAAAAAGCCGACGGAAGCTATCGCCCAAATCTTCTCGGCGAGAAATATGCCGATGTAGATAACTTCTATAATGTGGGATATTTCGCTGACGCGGGATGGGCAGCAGAGGGCGAATTTGACTGGCATTCGCTTGAGCCTAATACAGAAAAGATCGTTGATATGCGTTACCATCATTCAAAGTTCCGTCACCCGCTTCTTTTCATCCGCAGCAATGTTCTCGGAAGAATGTGGTACTGTCAGGTTGCCTGGACTGCCGGCGTAAAATTTGAAATCGAGCAGCGAAGTCACCTTGGAAGCCCCGATTCCATCCTCACACTTAACGTCGAAATTGCATCCCACAATCCGATGCTCATCCTTCGTCCCGGCGAAAGCTTCAAGATGCCGGAAATGATCATCGGCGCAGTTCAGGGCGATCTCGATGATGCGATAAACCTTATGCACGCTCATACGAGAAAGCACTATATGCCCGAGGCTGATCCTTCATCCTGTCTTGTAGTCGGAGCAATGGGTGCTTCCTGCGACATGACTATTGAAACAACCAAGAACCGTATCCGCCGTTTTGCAGACATGGGAGCAGAAACATTCATGATCGACGCCGGATGGCAATGCCCTCCCGGACGAGAGGGTGAGCACAGAAAGTTCAACGGCACAAACCGTCCCGATCCCGTCCGTTATCCAAACGGAGTAAAGGAAATCGCCGACTACTGCCATGAGCACGGAATGAAGCTCGGCTTCTGGACAGAGGTTGAACGCACCGGTGAATTAAGTCCCGTTTTCAGCGAACATCCTGAATGGCAGGGAGATTCCATGTGGGGCAGACATTACGAGCATTATCTCGACATGGCAAACCCCGATGCGGCGGCATGGGCAGAATCCGAGTTTGATACAATTATAAAAGAATGTTGCCTTGATGTTCTCCGAATCGACCACATAAACCCCTGTTCGGCTCACTTTATAATGAATGATACCGGAAGCGGAATGGATGAATGTCTTTCCATGCGCCACTATGCGGCTGTTTACAAAATGTACGAGAGCCTGAAGCGTCGCTATCCTCATATGATCTTCGAGAACTGTGCAGGCGGCGGACGTACAGATCTCGGTCTTACAAAATATTTCAACCACACATGGGTTACCGACAATCAGGTTATGCCGCGTGCCGAAATGATAACAAACGGCATGACTATGGCGCTTCCTCCGGAAAAGGTTGACAGGCTCTTCTCGTGTATGTCGAACCATGTTCACGGCTCATTCGACCTTAATGTCAGAAATACAATGCTGACTCATATGTCATTCGGAACATTCGCAGACGACGACATCGAATTTAACCCCATTCAGGTTGAGTTTGCAAAGCACAGTATAGAAGTATACAAGAGCTTCATCCGTCCGATTCTTCCGACTGCATATATCTATCATCACACTCCCGAAGCAAGAAAGTGTATGGAAACAGGCGAATATATCCTCGAAATTGCAGCTCCCGACTGCAGCCGCGGTGCCGCAACAGTCATGCTGCTCAGCTATACACCCGAAAAGACACTTACATTCAAGCCAAAGGGCGTTGACGTCGGACGCAAATATAAGGTAACGCTTGACAACACACGCTCGTCATTCATTATGGACGGTTACGAGCTTAAAATGCGTGGACTCGAAATATATATCCCCGGTGCAATGTCGTCCGAGCTTGTTCTCTTTGAGGCAATTGATTAACTTTAAGAGGGGTAAATAATATGTCTGTTAATCTTTCAAGAACAAGTATTGATTCTTTCTGCGGAAACGTCGTGTGCCTGCGCCTTTGTGCCGACGAAGCTCTTACAAACGCTGACATAAAATGGAGTGCTGACAGCGATATTGTCAGAATCCGCAACTTTAAGGATGCAGGGGAATTTGCTCTCAACGACGGCATACTCATTGCGCTTGAAAAGTGCGGTAATGCAGTTGTATCAGCAGAACTTGACGGCGTAAAATATGAATGCAATATCACCGTAAACGAGCGCAGAATCGCTTCCGACGACGATACGTTGAATTATTACATCGGTGACTTCCACGTCCACACCTCATGGGATCACACCATAGACGGTTTTCCTCGCCGTGAAAAAGATTTCCCTGCCGATGCGATTGCCGCAACAAAAAAAGACGGCAGACTCGACTTTACTGTAATAAGTGACCACGGAAGCCGTATGTCCCCACGTGATCTTTTCCGTGCTTTTTGGGATGCGGATCAGGCAGAATGTGACGATCTTGTCATATTCCCCGGTTCGGAGTCGGAGGCGGAATTTATTGAAACAGACCACTTCGGTAATCTTCAAAGACGGTGCTCCGAATTTGTTTGCGTTAACTCAACAGATTATGTTTACGCAAAATCGATGGAAGAAGTTGAGAAAGTGTTTTCGGCATCAACGCTCCCGATATTGAGTGC
>JAZNFB010000355.1:0-3322 GCA_045588895.1 Candidatus Flemingiibacterium sp. | reverse complement strand
AATATTCCGCCGTTTTCGACAACATTGTGTTCAATGCGGGAAAAAGTTACATTATGTCACAAGGCTCAGGTCACTTACAGGGGAGATTTTGCTGTTTATTCTTTTCACTGACAGATGAATATGAAGTAATATCATTTGGTGCAGAAAAAAGGGAAAAAGAACAGAAGAAATGCCATTGACCAAGATGGTGGTGAAGTATAAATATAATTTTTGAAGAATAATCTTTGATTGTCCTGCTTGCGGCTATAAAAAACGGACACTCGAAAAGACAAAGTTGTCCGTAAGTTTTTATTGACAAAAACACTTACTTCGGTTACAATTATAATACATAAAACCAAGGAGGATACAGCTATGGGCGGTATTATTTACAATCAGGATGCGGACAGTCTCATTCACAACGTCGGTAAGCGAGGATGTAAGCTCACCGTTGAGGGGATGAAAAATTACGCAAGCCAGTTTAGGGGCTCACACATGACCGATATCATGCTCCAACTTAACAATTCCTGCGCATCGTACCCGTCAAAGGTTATAACCGACCTTGTTCAGAAGTATCATCAAAAGCTCGAAAACGGAATTGAAGTTGATTATACCGATAATTTTTGGACAAGCGGCGCACACCACATCTTTGAAACACTCGGTATTGACCATATCGCAATCGAAATTGAAACCTTCCGCGAGATCGGTATCAATCCCTGGATATCCTTCCGCATGAACGATATTCACGATCACGACAAGGAGACCTCTTTTCTCCTGCCCGATTATTTTCATGAGCATCCCGAGATACGCCGTGTGAAGTATCATCCCGAGTTTATTCAGACGAATGCGGATCGCAACCGTGACTACGGACTGAAGTTCGTGCGCGATATGATGCTTGCCTTTATGAATGAGGCGCTCGACCGTTACGATGCTTACGGCGTCGAGCTTGATTTTCAGCGTGAGATCGAGGTTTTTGCAAACGGAAACGAGCATGACGGCATGGAGATTATGAATCAGTTCATCCGTGACGTTCATGCGCTTTGCGGAAAGTACGGCGAAAAGTACGGTCATAAGATGAAATTAGCCGTCCGTGTCGCTCCCGAGGTTGAGCAGAATTACGATTACGGTCTTAATGTCATGCAATGGGTTCAGGAGGGACTTATCGACCTTGTCACCATTGCAGGGCGCTTTGAATCAAACGATAACGATATGCCCGTGAAGCTTTGGAAAACTCTGCTTGCGCCCTATAACGTCGAGCTTGCGGCTTGCATTGAGATGAACATTCTTCCGCATTTCGGACGCAGGCCTATAGTTCCCAATATGGAAACCTTTGCGGCGTGTGCGGCGAGCGCATATTCGCAGGGCGCAGATAAGATTTATATGTACAATTATTTTCAGGGATTTGAGAATCCTCGCCTTGATGAGGTTGAGCCGGATTACAGCTGTGATGCTAATGTTTCGGTGGAATCAATGGCGGCGTTTTATAAGCTTTTCGGTGATTTCGGCAAGGTGCTTGAGAGGGATCGCAGACATATCATTTCGGTTAATGACCGTCTCGTTCCGTGGAAGCGTCACAGAGGGTATGCACAGCTCCCCGTAAGCTTCGAGCGAAACCGTGAATTTAAGATAACCGTCGGTAAGATTCCCGAGGGCGCAGACACCACTGTACGTCTCGGATTTGAGGATACCGAAAAGGCTATCGAATGTCCGCCGAGGATGTTTGTGAACTCGGAGGCTTGTACATATCTCGGTTATGAGGAGGATAAACGCTTCTCGGGTAAAACCGTGCTTTGCTACAGTGTTCCAAAGTCGGCATACAAGTCCAATATCTTTGTATATCTCATCGCAAATGACAAGCAGATGGAGCGAAAAGAGAGTGCGACGGTTGACTATTTAGAGGTTTATATCAAAGCCGAAAAGTAAGCGTACTGCGTGAAAAATTTAACATAACACATCACATCCCAACGGTTTATTGCAGATCGTTGGGATTTTTGATTGGATATTTATTCCAAAAAGCGCTGTCAAGGCGAAAAACTATAAAAATCAGACATAAATTTAAAAAGATGTCTTTTGGGATGATTGACGAAAATATTCAATGTGATATAATTAATATGGTGCTATTTTACATATGCGCCTAATACAAAAATACATTGGAGGAATACAAAATGCAAAAAAGACGTGTCATTTCATTTCTTTTAGCGGCGATGCTTGCTTTGGCGAGTGTTCCGCTCTCACCTCTTGCTGCTGCGGAAGATGTTTCTGCAAGTGCCGGAGTTGAGATTGGTACAGAGGGTTGGCTCGCAAACGGAGCAGAACCCGAGGAAGTTACAGCGCAAACTCTTGACGGCAAAGTTCCGACAAGCTACAGACGTATTGCGGACACCAGTGACAAGGGCTGGTGGATTGCTCAGTTCTGGGCAGGAAACTGGTCGTTTGAGGTGGGCAACACCTACAGAATGACTCTTTGGCTCCGTCGTTCTCCCGATGCTGCTTACACCGGAAGCGATCTTGCGGGTATTCATGTATCGATTGCGACAAATCTTCGTAACTATTGGAGCTTATCCGGCTACGATTCAGAGCAGGCAAGATCTGCATTCACTGCTGTTATTAATGAGGGAAATGCAGACACTGCAGAAAACGCAGACCATATGCTGACGCTCACCGATGAGTGGAACAAGTACACCGTTGATTTCACGATGACCTCCGCTCTCACAACACAGCACAGAGGTATCTGCTTTATCAATGCCACCGGCGGTATGCCCGGCTTTGATATCGGCGGCTTCTCGCTCGGTCTTGTCAACACCGAAACCGGCGAGCAGACCAATGAGATGATTCCTGCAGATTTCCTTACATCCGAAAACTATCTTTCCAATATTTCAAACAGTCCTTACGGTGTAATGTTCGAAACACGTACCGACGTAGCTTCGATGCGTGCTCCTGCGACTGCTGAGAATACCAACATTACATACACACCCGAGGATGACGTTATTCTCACTCCCGGTGCTTATAAGCTTTCGGGTGATTTCCGTCTTGTTTCCGATTACAGCGAGATTGCGGCTGAGACCTTCGGTGCAACTGCAAGCGCATCTGTGAACGGTACAAGTATTGGCACGCTTGCACTCAATCAGAACTGGGCTTCGGCAAGCTTCACCTATGAGATTTACTCAAACACTGCTCTTTCCGAGCTGAAAATTGAGCTTGACAAGGCTCTCGCATTTGATTATAAGAACATTTCCTTTGTTCAGACCGAGGAATACAACTATACTGACGAATGGATTTCAAACGGCGAAAAGCCTGTTGAGATTGTAACAGACATCAACGGCGACGGTGAGGAGAACGAGTATAT
>JAZNFB010000354.1:0-3907 GCA_045588895.1 Candidatus Flemingiibacterium sp. | reverse complement strand
AACCACGACTCAACTAACTTCTATAGCTACGCATATCAGAATCAGTATGACGTTCAGGATATTATCGACTTCGCGCTCCAGTTTGAGGGAACACACGTCACCGACTATATGATAAACGTCTTTGGTGCTGGTACGGTCAATTATCCCTCGGCTGTTGTGCAAGACCTTCTTGACGAATATTACAGAACGGAAAAATGGGGACAGACGGTTGACTTTACCCAAACCAATCCCATGCGCGGAGTTCAGTATATAAATGAGCAGCTCGGAACCGACTATATCGGACTCTGGCACGAGGCATTCAGAAGCATTGGTATCAATCCGTGGCTTTCTTACCGTATGAACGACGTTCATGACCTCACCGCCGCCATAAACGGTACTGCGCTTCCCACATCTAGCATGGGTGACTTTTACTACAAGAATCCGAATATGTTCCGCGTAAAGCACCATGATGAGATCGGATACTTTGACTTTGCACTCGACTTTGCTTACGATGAAGTTCGTGAGATGACGCTCGCTGCAATCAACGACGGTCTTAACAACTACGATACATACGGCATCGAGCTTGACTACCAGCGCGAAATGAAGCTCTTCAGCATCGGCGGCGAATACAGAGGTCTTGATATTCTCAATGAGTTTATGCGCGAGGTTGACGACCTTGTTAAGGTTTACGAGGAAAAGTACGGCCATGAGATAAAGATTGGTGTTCGTGTTGCTCCCGATGTTCAGACCTGCTACGATCACGGTCTTGATGTTATAACCTGGGCGGCAGAGGATATCATTGATCTCGTTATCCCGACAGGACGTTACGAATCTCTCACAAATGACACTCCCACAAGAATCTGGGCTTCGTCAATGCATCCGTTTGACGTTGAGGTTGCACCGTGTCTTGAGGAGCATATCCGTTCATGGCAGAACGACACCGGATCACTCCACACCTTTGAAACCATGACTGCCTTTGCAGCAAACGCTTTCTCGCAGGGTGCAGACAAGATTTCGATGTACAACTACTTCAGACGCGGTACAGCTTTCCCCGAGGGCGAAAAGTATATCACTCCGGTTTCGCTTTACAGCATTCACAGCGACAGAGGTGCTTGGAATATGCTCACGACTATCGGTTCATATGAGAAGCTGATGGGTACTGACCGCAGAATGATCATGACCTACACCGACGTAAAGAGCGAATGGCAGGAATGGAACGCCGTTCTTCCGACAGATATTGCAGAGGGCGACACCAAGGTGTTCCGTATTCCGGTTGGCGATGTTACCGTTGATGCGGCAGTGACGCTTAAATTCTCGACAACAAATGCTTCCTCGCTTATTGCAAATGACAGACTCCCGAAGATATATGTTAACTCCGAGCTTTGTGAGTTCATCGGAACAGAGAAGTGCAGAGGTAACTATACTGACTATGATCTGATGTGCTTTGAGATTCCGAAGGGGGCTCACAACGATGGCTATATGGTTATCGAGATCACTGCAGATCAGGGATTCTGGACTGACCATATGGAGATCACAGTCGTTCCGAACAGATAAGCGAAATGGCACGGTGGTGTCATTCATCGTGCCAACCGATTATTTTTCGTATATATTTTAGGAGAAATATTTCATGAAAGGCATAATTATAAACTCCGATGCTGACGGAATCCTGAAGGGCATCGGAAAAAAAGGTGCGCCGCCAACCACAGCGCAGGATATTCTTAACTTCCCCGAAACTTTTGAAGGCTCGCAGATTACCGATTATTTCATCAATGTTTCCGAGAATCTGACAACCTTCCCGTCGGAGCGCTATGAGAGCTATGTCAGCAAGTATCATCAGAAGATGGAAAACGGTGTTCCGGTTGATTATACGGAAGGTATTGTCGCAAGAGGCGCGCATATCGTTTTTGATGAACTTAAAGTTGACCACAATGCTCTGATGATCGAGGGCTTCAAAAAGGTCGGCATTAATCCGTGGATATCCTTCCGAATGAACGATGTTCACGACAGAGAAAAGCCTGCGTCATTCAATCTTACAAACTTTTTCCATGAGCATCCCGAATACCGTCGGGTAAAGCATCCGCCCGAGATGCGTATGCTTAACAGCGATGCTGCATTCGACTATACGTTTGAGGAAGTCCGCGACTATTTTTACGGCATAATCGAGGAATCGCTTGAGCGTTACGACTGCTACGGAATCGAGCTTGATTTCTTACGTGACATACATATGTTTGCGGTAGGCAAGGATTACGATGGCGTTGAGATTCTTAATGGATTTATGCGGCGTGTTGATGCGCTTGTTGCGAAATACGAGAAAAAATACGGACACGAGTTTAAATTTGCTGTCCGTGTTGCGCCCGATATACAGACGAATTTCAATTTTGGTCTTGACGTTATGCAGTGGGTGCGCGACGGTATTGTTGACATGATAATCCTCGGAAACCATCTCGCGTCGGTTGACAACGATATGCCGATAAAGCTCTGGAAGAATTTAACCGAGCCTTACGGAACATCAATCGTTGCGAGCATTGACATGGCAAGCACTGACATGGGTGTCGGTCCGTCTCCCGGATATGTAAGCCAGCATAATATTGAAACAGTAGCGGCATTTGCGGCTCACGCTTATGCGCAGGGTGCGGATAAGATTTATTTCTATAATTATTTTGTTACAAGCCCACACCTTCGTTTTAATAAGAACGCTCCGCTTATTCCCGACCCGAAGGCGGATGTTTTCTGGGACGGCAATATGTACTGGACGATAATGAACACCATCGGAGATCCCGACACCGTTCAGGGCATGAACCGCCGTCATATAATCACCTATAAGGATATACGTGCTCCATGGGAAACGCTTGGAGGAGTCGGACGTCAGCTGCCGAACGGTTTCAGCCGCGTCGGATGCTTCAAGCTTTTCGTTGGTGACATTCCCGAGGGCGCAGAGCTTACGCTTCGTGTCGGCTTTAAGGAGCCGGAAAAGGTGGCGGAAAATCCTCCGACGGTCTATACAAACAACGTCAAGTGTGAATATATCGGAACAGACCTTGACGAGCGTTTTGCAAAAAACACACTTCTTTGTTATAATATTCCAAAGGAAGCTCACGGCAATATGCTTTGTCCGTATTTCGGCGTGCATGGCCCGACAGCGTTTACCTATATGGAAGTATTTATTAAGGTTACAGAATAATTTAATTAAGGAAAGGATTTATATTATGAAAAAGCTCTTAAGTATTATTTTTGCACTCTGTCTTGTGACTTCGCTCATTACAGTAGTGCCCGTTTCTGCGGCAAACGATCAGGTTCTCATCGGTACTCCCACGGTTGACGGATATATTGATGACATTTACAAGCAGTCACTCACAATCGTTTACGACGGTGATCCTTCGAAGAATGACTCCACTACCGATTGGTGGGATGCAACAGGAAAGTTCTATGCGCTTTATGATGATAAGTATGTTTACGTTGCGGCTGAGGTAAAAGATAACGACGTTGTTTCTGCGGCTGACTCGTATGTTCTTCGTGACTTTAACCCCTACAAGAATGACTGCGTTGAGTTCCGTCTTGACTTTAACGACGGCGGTCTTGGAAGCTACACCGAGAATCCCTCGTTCTTCAAGTGTGGAATTGATGCTTTCGGTAAGCGTGTATACACTCTCGCAGACGGCGTTTTTGATGTCACAACCTGCGTTTACAAAACGAGAATAACCTCCGACGGTTACGTTATCGAGGCGGCAATTCCTCACAGCACACACGATAAGAACCAGCTCATAAGAGTTGGAAAGCTCGGCTTCAAGGTTTGGCTCTATGACCTCAATGCAGCTGCTGAAGGACTTTCATGGCCTGAGGAAAACCTTGACTTCGTTCATTATGCACAGAATTTCGGAAAAGAAGCTTTTGACGGAGCATATCACTGGCCGCTTTCTCAGCAGAAGGT
>JAZNFB010000353.1:0-2720 GCA_045588895.1 Candidatus Flemingiibacterium sp. | reverse complement strand
GGTGTTCGTATCGAGCATCAGGACCCAAAGATCCTCACTTGCTTCGTAAATGTAGCTGAACGTCCCTTCCTCACGGCTGACTGTTTCGGGCAGCAGGGGATTATATATCTCGTAAAAATCCGAGGCGCTTGAACCCTCCGCTTCCTTCAGCGAGTCACCGGAGTAATCCACGGCGGATTTGTCAAAGTCATGGTTTCCGGGGATGACAAGGACGTCAATTCCCGCATTTTTGACCGCCGCGAGCTTATTTGCAAGCTCGGAGTGGCTGACAATGGCTCCGTTGAGCGTCAGATCTCCCGCGAGGATGAGAGCCTGCGGCTTTTTTTCTATGACCTCGGCGATGAAGGCGTCGGTGATGTCCGTGATGTAATGAACCACCTTGCCGTCCGCTCTGCCCGTGGGGTTGCGGAAAAACTCGCCGTCACCCAGAAGAGTGGGAGATATGTAATGAATATCGTTTGCAATTATAAATTCAATCGGTTCGTCAAGCTTCCGTCTGCCGCAGGAGGCGAGAGAGGAAAGAAGCAGGAGAATCGAAAGGAGAAGCGAGAGCGTTCTTTTCATAGGTCACCTGTTTTTTTATTTTATTATAACACATAAACCGATCGTTTTCAATATAAAATGCTTTTCAAGCGGCAAATTTTATGGTATAATAAAAATAATTAGAGAAAAATCCCCAAAAGATGTAACCTTTCGGCAAGTTTGACCGTCTATATGAGTGAAAGCCTACTGCAGAGGTGATGAAAATGGATGACAGAAAGATCATAGAACTCTTCTTCGAGCGCTCGGAGAAGGCTATCGAGGAATCGGGAAAGAAATACGGGCGGTATATTTCTGCCGTGGCAGATTCGATACTCGCCTCGAAGGAGGACACGGAGGAGGTCGTCAACGATACATACCTCCGCGCCTGGAATTCGATACCTCCGCAAAAACCGAAAAAGCTCGGCGCGTTTCTTTCAACGATCGCGCGCAATCTCGCGCTCGACCGCTATGCCGCAAGGCGTAAGGAAAGAGAAAACGTAGCCGCCGAGGCGATACTCGACGAGCTTGCAGACTGTCTGCCCGACAGCGCTGGACTTTCGCCCGCGGACGAGTTTCATCTTCGTCAAGCGGTCAACTCATTCCTTTCCTCGCTCGATGAAAAAACGAGGGTGGTATTCATGCGCCGTTATTGGTATATGATGCCGATAGCGAAGATCGCGTTTATGTCGGGAATGAGCGAGTCAAACGTCAAAACAACACTTCACAGAACGCGCGTGGCGTTCCGTGAGCATCTTGAGAAAGAGGGGATAGCAATATGAAAAAAATTGATATGGCAAAGGCAATAGGCCTTGCCGATGAAGACTTTGTTGCCGAAGCCGCGCCCAAGGCAACGAGGACAAAGAGTATATTTTGGCGCAAATTTGCAATAGTGGCGGCTTGTGTTTCGCTTGTCGTGACCTCGGTTTTTATGTGGCTGATACTGCCTTTTTCGAACGAGGTCATCCTGCCGGATTATGATAATCAGAAGGATCTTCCGGAAGAACTTAAGGCGTATGCAGACAGCGAGTATATCGACTTGTTGAGTGCAATTTACAAGTACAATAACGCACCCACGAGTTTTAATTTCTCTAACAGTGAATTCGGAATCTTTCTGCCCAATAACCCAAGGCACTCCTCGATTGATACCAATACGAGTTCGAGTGACGAGGAAGGTTTCAAATCCGACAGTATCGAGTACCATGGTTGGGCCGCACAGCTTGCCGGTGCATCGGCAACAACCGGAAACTATTTCGAAACGACCGATAATCAGGTTAAAGGCGTCATCGAGACGGACATTTTTAAGCGTACCAAGACGCATATCTTTTATCTTGACAAGGAAAATAAAATTATCAACGTTTATTCGATAGCAGGCGAGGCAAGCAAGCTTGTTTCCCGCGTGCGCCTCACAGATGAATTAAATCTCACCTCGAGCAATTTTATAAACGGTGAAATGCTCCTGTCACAGGATGGAAGAACGCTTACGTTGCTGTGTAATGTCTGGAAGGAAGAATTTTCCGATTCGACAGGACATTTCTATATTGATGTGAATGCGCTCCTCATTTCGTTTGACGTATCCGATCCCGATAGTATCGAAGTAAAATCACATTTTTGCATTACCGGTTTCTATAAGACCGCGCGTGTTGTCAACGGTGAGATCCTTCTTTTCAGCCAATATGAATCGTATCATTCTTCTGATACGGATTATTCCGAGATTGACAGGTTCGTTCCTTCGATCAACTGCGGAGATGGCTTTGACCTCATACCTGCGGACGATATCATTATTCCCGACAAGGTCACTTCAAGGTCATATACTGTAATCACAAAGCTTAATGAATCCGACCTTTCGTTCAAGGGCTCGATAGCTTGCCTTTCCTATTCGAATACCGTTTATGTTTCTACAGATAAGATATTTATCGCAGTAGGCTACGCCGACTGTATTGAGCGCGAGAATAATGGTAAAAAATACGTCAACCGCATTACTATGACGGAGATAACCGCTATCTCCTACAAGGGTGAAGACTTCCAAAACCTCGGCAGCGTCAGTGTTGAGGGCAGACTCAGGAATCAGTACAGCCTTGACGAGTATGAAGGCATTCTCCGCGTCGTTACCACCACGTCCGCAACACGGTATATCGGTGATAATTATCTTGTGACCAAGGACGGACTTTACTTCAAGTCGGAGGCCAAAGCGGTCTTAG
>JAZNFB010000352.1:0-2193 GCA_045588895.1 Candidatus Flemingiibacterium sp. | reverse complement strand
TGTCAGCTTCTCCGATGTTGCGGCTATGTGTGACCTTGCTCTTATCGGATCAAACGAGGATATGAAGTATGTCATCAAGGGCGATGAGGCTGAAACTATACGCTTTATAACCGATTCGCGCGTGGTTTACGTGAACGGTGTTGAGACACGTCTTGGCGCAAACTGTTATTTCAAGGATAAGGAATTGTATGTTCCCGTTGATTTTGTCAGCGCATATGTGAGTGGAATCAATGTTGAGGTTGACGAGATCAGCCATACGGTTAAGGTTGAGCGCATTGTGACGAATCTTAACGAAAGCGGTAAGCTTCCAAAGGGGGAAGAACCGATTTATGCCGAGCTTTCGTTCTTGCTTCAGTCTGCGCTCGGTCTTGAGCCGCTTGATGAAGAAGCAGAGGAATTGGCAGAACTGCCCGATCTCGGCTTTGTTTCCAACCTCGCAGCCTACGAGGAATATATGAATCCAGGTAACACAGACGAATTTTTAACGCTTGTTAATATCAACAATAAGCTTGGCGCAGACCATGTTCCGCAGGATCTTGCCGCTGTTACCGATACAAGACAGGACGGACGCGAAACACAGATGATGCGTAAAAATGCGGCGATGTCACTTGAGGCAATGTTCAAGGAGCTTCGCGCGGCAGGGTATGATGATGTCAGCGTAACGAGCGCATACAGAAGCTACAGCTATCAGGAATATCTCTTTAATATGTATCTTGCGCAGAATAATAACGATTATGAAAAGGTGGCGTCCTTCTCAAATCCGCCCGGTTCGAGCGAGCATCAAACGGGACTCTGCGCAGATATGCACAATCTGCCGAGCGCAACCAAAGCGTTTGCTGATGAGGATGCTTACAGATGGCTTAAGGAAAACTGCTGGAAGTTTGGCTTCATTCTCCGCTATCCAGAGGACAAGACGGAGATCACGGGTATCTCGTTTGGACCGAGGCATTACCGTTATGTCGGTCGTTACCACGCACAGAAGATGTACCAGATGAATATGTGCCTTGAGGAGTATATCGAATATATTTCCGCAGGCGGCTGATATTCTGTGTGATTTTTGCGCAATATTAAAATTCAGTTTGTTAGAATGTACATGACAGCCGTGCTTTTTTTCGGGTGCGGCTGTCAACGCTTACGAAATTTCGATCGGTACTTGACAAAGTGCCTTTTTTTTCATATAATATAATATATGCTATAATTTTGTCAATATAATTTTTATATACAGAGGTTGATTATCGTGTTAAAGGTTGTAAAATTCGGCGGCAGTTCTCTCGCGGATGCCGCACAGTTTAAGAAGGTTGCAGATATTATAAGGGCTGAGGCAGAGCGCCGTTATGTCGTTCCATCCGCGCCCGGTAAGCGTTTCAAGGATGACACAAAGGTCACCGATATGCTCTACACCTGCTATGATATGGCGGCAAGAGGTGAGGACATCAACGAATATTTCTCCGCCATCGAGGCTCGCTATAACGGTATCATTGCCGAGCTTGGACTTGATTTCTCTCTCAATGACGATTTCCTTCTTATAAAGAATGCTTTCATTCATAAGGCAGGACGTGACTTTGCCGCAAGCCGCGGTGAATATCTTAACGGTAAGATCCTTGCGCGTTATCTCGGCTTTGACTTTATCGATGCGGCAGAGGTTATCTTCTTCAACGATAACGGTCTTTTCGATTCCGAGCGTACAAACTCGGTTCTTTCCGAGGTTCTGAAGCAGCACGAGTATGCCGTTATCCCCGGCTTCTACGGTTCAATGCCAAACGACACTATCAAGACCTTCTCCCGCGGCGGCTCGGATATTACCGGCTCCATTGTTGCACGTGCGGCGGAATGTGACATTTACGAAAACTGGACGGACGTTGACGGCTTCCTTATGGCAGATCCGCGTATCGTTGAGTCTCCCCGTGTAATCAACGAAATCACATACCGTGAGCTTCGCGAGCTTTCATATATGGGTGCGACCGTACTTCACGAGGATGCTATTTTCCCCGTACGCATTGCTGGTATTCCGATAAACATCAGAAATACAAATAATCCCGAGGCTCACGGAACATTCATCGTTTCATCGAGCGATAAATACGACACAGGCAATGTCATCACAGGTGTTGCCGGCAAGAAGGGCTTCTCGGTACTCACCATCGAAAAGGACATGATGAATGCCGAGGTTGGTTTCGGACGCCGTGTTCTTGAGGT
>JAZNFB010000351.1:0-2853 GCA_045588895.1 Candidatus Flemingiibacterium sp. | reverse complement strand
CTCGATGGGAAAGCACCGTTTGAATCCTACAAGGTCATTCCCGAAATGGCGGCGGATATGCCCGTTGACGTTACAGTGAGAGTACGTGACGAGCATCCCGAATTTAATATACCATCCTCGGCTGTCAGCGGATATGCATATACGATTGCTCTCAATCCCGATGCAAAATGGGAGGATGGTACACCGATCAATGCTGACACATATATTTATTCAATGAAACGGCTTCTTAACCCTGAACTGCTTAATTACCGTGCATCGGATTACTATTCGGGAAATTTCAGTATTGCGGGTGCAGAGGCTTATGCAAAGGGCGAAAACGCGAATTTTTCGGATGTTGGTTTATATAAATCGGGTGACTATGAGATAACGCTCGTCCTTTCAAAGGCACTTGGCGGATTTGATCTCGTTTATGCTCTGACAAGCAATTTTATCGTTTATGAGGAGCTTTACGAAAAGTGTCTTTCAAAGCAGGGAAATGCTTGGTTTTCAAGCTACAATACAAGCGTTGATACAACTATGTCATACGGTCCGTACAAGCTTGTTTCCTATCAGAAAGATAAGTCCATGCGTTTTGAGAGGAATGACGAGTGGTATGGCTACACAGACGGTCAACATGAATTTATTGATCCGATAAGCGGTAAGAGGCGTGCGATGTATCAAACGACGGCAATTGATACGCAGGTTATCGGTGAAGCGGCAACGGCGAAGATGATGTTTCTGCGCGGTGAGCTTATGACATACACGCTTCAGGCAGAGGATTTTGACTCATACCGAAACAGTGCATTTGCACATGAAACTCCCTCTGAAACAGTATTTTTCCTGATACTGAACGGATATGCGGACGCCATTGCAAGCCGTGAAGCAAGTGCCGGCTTTGACAATGCAAAGAACGATCTTCAAACGATGACGCTTCTGCCATTCAGACGTGCAATAGCCTTGAGTTATGACAAGGAGCTTTTCGCTTCAACGATATCGCCTGCACGCTCGGGTGCACTTGGACTTATCGGCGACTCATATCTTTACGATCCCGAAAACCTGCTCCGTTACCGTGAGACGGATGCGGCAAAAAGGGTGCTTTGTGACTTTTACAGTGTTCCCGTAGGCGAAGCGACAGACCTTGACAGAGCAGTTGCGTCGATCACAGGCTATGATCCCGAAAACGCACGTGAATATTACCAAGCGGCGTTTGACGAAGGAATTGCGGCAGGGTATATCACTGATACAAACAGTGACGGTATTTCCGATCAGACGGTTATAATCGAATACTGCGTTTCGGCTGACAGCGATTTCATGACAAAGACGGTGGACTATCTTAACAAGAAAATGGCAGAGGTCACTAAAGGTACGCCTTTTGAAAACAGGGTATCCTTTGTCAAGTCCGCGCCGTACGGCAACGACTGGGTGAATAAGCTCAAATCCGGACTTTCCGATACGGTTCTCGGCGGCTGGAGCGGTTCTGTTCTCGATCCCTTTTCGCTGACGAATCTTTATGTCGATCCGACCTATCAGTATGACGCAAATTGGTTTGATTCATCCTCTGTGTCGCTATCGCTTGAGGTTAATGTTGCGCCGCTCGGTGAAGCTGTTATGATGCAAAGTGTAACGATGACGATGCGCGAATGGTCCGATGCGCTTAACGGTCAGACAATTAGTGTTGGCGGTGAGTATTATAACTTCGGCTCGGGTATTTCCGACGTTGCAACGAGACTTTCGATTCTTGCGGCGATAGAGGGAAGTGTGCTTTCGACGTATAACTATATTCCGATGCTGCAGGATGCCTCTGTAACACTCCTTTCAAAAAAGGCTTATTACGTTATTGACGATTATAATCCTGTTATGGGACGCGGCGGAATTGCCTATCTCGGTTACAATTACAGCGATTCGGAATGGAACACCTACGTTAAGGAAAACGGCGGAGAGCTTAAATACTGATTTGGTGAAGTATGGTTAAATATATTATCGAGAGAATACTTCTCATGCTCTTGACACTTCTTATTATAACGGGCATCTGCTTTGTGCTTGTCAGAATGTTACCGCCGGCGGAATTAGCTCCCGGTGACATTCACACAGAAGTTATCGAGGCACGGCGTGAAGCACAGGGATATAACAAGCCCTATCTTGTACAGTTTGGCATATTTTTGAAAAATGTTCTGACACGCTGGGATTTCGGCATAAGCGATAAGCTGTATATCGGTCAGGAGGTTTCGGAGATATTTGCAGACAAGCTTCCAGTGACTATAATAGTCAATCTTTATTCGATTCTTTTCAGCATACCAATCGGAATCGGACTTGGAATTTTAGCCGCAGTCAGAAAAAACAGCGTTATCGATCACACCATATCAACGCTGACTATGGTTGGAATCTCGGTGCCCTCGTTTGTTTATGCCTTTTTGATACAGTATTTTCTTTCATACAAGTTAGGGCTTCTGCCGTTTTTAATGAAATCGGGAACGGACTATTTTTCGCCCGAAATGTTTGTTTCGATGCTGCCGGCAATACTGTCTCTTTCCCTCGGCGTTATCGCGAATTTCACCCGTACAACGCGTGCAGAGCTTTCCGAGGTGTTAACGAGCGATTTTATGCTTCTCGCAAGGGCTAAAGGCTTGACACGGACTCAGGCGGCGATACGTCATGCGCTGAAAAATTCGATGGTTGTTGTGCTTCCGGCGATACTTGGAAATTTTGTTGCGATTTTAAGCGGTTCACTGATTATTGAACGAATTTTTGCAATCCCGGGTGTTGGTAATCTTTATATCAATTCAATTAACGGTCGTGACTTACCGATGTTTATGATGTTAACCGTTTTTTATACGGCGGTTGGTCTTATTGCGAGTATTGTTGTTGATATAAGCT
>JAZNFB010000350.1:0-2489 GCA_045588895.1 Candidatus Flemingiibacterium sp. | reverse complement strand
TCATTCGTAATTTAAAGCGCGTCAGGCAGGAGAACGGACTGTCGATCAGCGAGATCGTGAATCTTTGCGAGAAAAACGGTGAAGCTGTTTCCGAGACGACCGTGAAAAAGGTGTTTTCCGACGGATCAGAAACGTTTGGTTTTAACTACGAGACCACGCTTAAGCCGATTATCAACGCACTTCTCGGTGATCATGAAGAGACAGCCGAGACCGACATGATGATATCTGTTGCGCAATACAAGGAAATCAAAATCAGGCATCTTGAGGAACAGCTTGCTCGTATGGAAGAGTCGTACAAGCGACGCATTGAGTTCCTGAAAAATCAGATTGACATTAAACACGACCGTATTGATAAGCGTGACGAGCTGATCACAAAGCTTATAGATTCAATAATACACCACACGCTTGGAGGAATAGATAATGTTTAATCTTCCCGATTTAAAGCCGGAAGAAGTAATTATATATTTACGAAAGAGCCGAACGGACGACCCGTCGCTGACTGTTTCCGAAACTTTGTCCAAACATGAGCAGATGCTGGACGATTTCTGCCGGAAGACATGGGATGCTCTCGTCCCGGAACAGAACAGATTCAGGGAAGTTGTGTCCGGTGAAACGATAGAGTCAAGGCCGGAAATAAAAAAAGTCCTGCGTCTTATCGAGCAGGACAGGTATAAGGCTATTTTGATCGTGGAGCCGCAGCGTTTATCCCGTGGCGACCTTGAAGATATCGGCCGCTTATCCAAGCTGTTAAGATACACACACACTTACGTCTTAACACTGCAATACAGCTATGATCTGAGCGACGAGCGCGACCGTGATTATTTCGAGCGAGAATTGAAGCGAGGCAATGAATATCTGGAATATTCAAAGAGGATTATGGCAAACGGCAAAGCCCTCGCCGCCGAAAACGGAAACTATATCGGCAGTCAGGCACCGTTTGGATATAAGAGGGTGAGGTACAAGGAAGGCAAGCGACACGTCAGCACGCTGGAGATCATACCGGATGAGGCGGAGATAGTACGAGAGATATACCGCATGTATGCCGACGGTATTGGTTCCGTGCGTATATGCAAGCACCTGAATCAATACTGCAAGCCACAACGCGGCAAGCTGTGGGCGCGGTCGTCTATCTATCATATTCTGAAAAATCCGCTTTACATCGGCAAGATTAAGTGGCAGCACAGAAAGACGATCAGGGTCGTTGAGGAGGGCGAGATCGTCAAGCACTCGCACGAGCGCAAGGATTATCCGGTATACGAAGGAAAGCATGAGGCGATCATTTCCGAAGAGTTATGGAATGCAGTTCGAGCACGTCAGGAAGCGCACGACATTCCGAAGGTGACAGCTTCCACCAAGTTACGAAATCCGCTCGCCGGAATTGTCAGCTGTGAGTGCGGATCTACAATGATGATGTGGACGGATCCTAAAGGCAGCGCACGTCCCCGTCTTGTCTGTGCGAAAAAGATGAACTGCAATTCCGCCTCATGTACATATGATGAGATGCAGGACATAGTCGCCGAGATCCTCCGCCAGTCGATCGCTGACTTTGAAGTCAAGATCAAATCCGGCTCTGACGACCGTATTGCTGAAAAGGAAGAGTTCAAGGACCAGCTCCGCCGCCGCCTTGCCGCTCTTGACGATAAAGAAACGTCTATCTGGGAAAAGTATGCCGAAGGAATGCCGAAGAGAGTATTCGACTCACTTATTGCCGACCTTACAGAGGAACGCTCCCGTATTGAAAACACGCTGGAGGAAGCAGAAAAGGAAAAACCGATCAGATATTCTGACCTTGCGACCACATTTCACGCCGCTCTGGAGTGTCTTGATTCCGACCTGACGGCAGAAAAAAAGAATGCACTCTTGAAAAAGTGCATTCGTAAAATTATTTATCATCGGCCGCAAGGCAAATCTAAGCACGACATGAAGCCCATAAATGTGGACGTTGAGCTTAATATCTGAGTATTACTATCATGTACATACTGTTTGGTCAGTATGTACATGTTGGTTATTGCCGGAATCACGATATCTTTTCCGTGCTCCGAAGTAACAAAACTGGGATTTGATATACCTTAGTTAATTAAGGTTTTCACATTTTGTCTCTCACATCAATTCCGGCTTTTATAAATCGTTCTTCAAGATAAAGAGCAACGTCGATATTATCTACTGTGATGATAATATAATCGTCTATCACTTGCATATGTGCCCCACCATCGAACTCTGCAAAAACGTAATTCTTTGTGGGTTCTGAAGGAAGAACGTTCTTGAATAATCGCAAATGGCTTTTAGCGCATTTCGATTTATCCACATCTAAAACAAAACTGCAGCCTTTTTCAACGTCAAAGAAAAAACACTTATTGCTTGCTTTTATACAATATTTCATAGAATCTTATTTTTCACCTCTATCAAACTTGAATTTGCTTCACCTTAGTCTTTAATCTTTCTACCACAATATGGGCAATATTCATAATCTAATTTTTTCAAACAGATTT
>JAZNFB010000349.1:0-2097 GCA_045588895.1 Candidatus Flemingiibacterium sp. | reverse complement strand
GGTAACCTTATTTAAACGGTTGGAGGGACGCTGATGATAGAAACGGGTGGGGCATTAAAGGAGCAGGTGCCGCACAAAGAGGATTACGAAAATAATCGCGTATTGATCGCTGAAGCACAGAGCGACAATGAAGAATCATCGGCACGAGCAATGGAAGAACTGATAAAGCTGAATCAGGGACTTATCAGAAATATAGCCACACGCTTTAAGGAACGAGGAACCGACTTTGAGGATTTGATGCAGATCGGCACAATCGGAATGATAAAAGCCATGAAGAGCTATGACCCCTCATTCGGAACAGTATTTTCAACCTATGCCGTACCGCTGATAATCGGTGAGATCAAGCGCTTTCTTCGCGATGACGGACCGGTCAAGGTAAGCCGTACAACAAAGCGACTCGGCGCAGAGCTTATGCATACACGAGAGGAATTTATGCGTCGTGAGGGACGTGAACCCTCTGTTGACGAGCTGTCGGAAATATGTAAGATCTCGCGCGAGGAACTGTGTCAGGCACTTTTATGCATGAAACCGCCGCATTCATTCTCCGATACGGTTACGGATGACGGCGTGCAGCTTGGTGAATTGCTCCCGTCAGACACAGATGAGCTTGAGGGACTTTGCGATAAGCTTGCTCTTCGTGAAGCAATACGCTCCCTCCCTGCGACTCAGCGTGAAATCGTCGTGCTTCGCTATTTTCGTGACCTTTCCCAACAGCAAACCGCGGAAATTCTCGGTCTAACGCAGGTTAAGGTTTCACGCGAGGAGAAAAAGATATTCGCAAAGCTGCGAGGCGTATTATAAAGCATGAACCGTACATTCGTGTGCGGTTTTTTACGCTATTTACAGTATATCACACTTGTTTTTTGAAGTAAAGGATTTTGTGTAAAGTTTTCTCAAAATGTGTACAATAAAAAAACGCACACACCTTGACTGGGCAATTTGGGGATGTTACAATAGCAGTGTAAAATAAATTTTGGAGGTATATCATGCGTCTTTATAACATCCCTAATTCCCTTTTATATTTTTCCCGTTACAATTGGTATCTGCGCGCACTCAACACTAAGCAGGCGGAACGAAGGAAAATTTTAGCCGACATCAATTCCGGTCTCATAAGCCGTGACACGCTCGACAGTGATTGGCAAAAATCTCTCGAGGTCGAAATCGGAGAGCTGAAAAAACGTATGCACGACATTGAATCAACCATCGAAGCTGTCCCTGAAACGCCGAATCTTCTTCCCTGCAAGCTTTTTATGCGTCTCTATTTCATTCTCGGAATGTCAATGACCGAAACCGCAGAAAAGATGAATGTCAGTCTCTCAACGCTTCGCCGTATACGCGACCGTGCAGCAAGACACTTTGATGATTTTCCACCGCATAATTACGGATAACCCTTACTTGCACAATTTTGCTCTAAATTTTGTTTTTTTATCGTTTTTGTGCATTGACATTTTTCCTATAATGTGGTAAACTTAAGCGATGGGAGCAATGCTCCGAATTTTTTGGAGGGTTTAGGTCATGAAAGAATTAAAAGAACTTAAATTTGAAGAATTATCGCTCGATCAAAAGCTCGGTATGGTCATGGCAGGTATCATCCGTCCCATCAGATGTGAGGACAAATATGAAACCTACGATCAGAACCTTGAGTTTGTACTTGATCTTATCCGCAAGCGCTCACTCGGCGCAGTTTGGGTGCCGCCGCAGTGTGATCGTGCTGCTGAGGCGATTCAAAAGATAAAAGAAACCGCAGATTATCCTATACTTATTTTCACAGATGCCGAGAGCGGTCTTGCCTGCAGTCAGTATAAAGTCGGCAGACATAATGCTATCGGTATGACCGGAAGCGAGGAGCTTGCATATACATTCGGTAAGGTTGTCGCAATTGAAGCAAGAAATGCCGGATATAATGTCGTTTGTGATCCTGTTGTTGATATGGTCAACGGTTGGGGCAGTTGCGGCGCAAATACACGTTCAATGGGAAATAACCCGGAAATGGTTTCGAAGCTTTCAGTCGCAATGGCACGCGGTCTTCGTGACGGCGGTGTGCTTACAGTTGCAAAGCATTATCCGAGCGCACAAAAGAGTACATTAAAAATAGAT
>JAZNFB010000348.1:0-2675 GCA_045588895.1 Candidatus Flemingiibacterium sp. | reverse complement strand
TAACGGACCCGCGTATTATTGAGAATCCGAAGCCGATTACTACCATTACATACAGAGAGCTCCGTGAGCTTTCCTACATGGGTGCGGGCGTTCTTCATGAGGACGCGATTTTCCCGGTTCGTAAGGCCGGTATTCCGATTAACATCCGGAATACCAATGCCCCGGAAGATGAGGGAACCATGATTGTTGAGAGCACCTGCCGTATTCCGGAGTACACCATTACCGGTATTGCAGGTAAGAAGGGCTTTGTAGCGGTTAACATCGAAAAGGACATGATGAATGCCGAGGTTGGTTTCGGACGCCGTGTTCTTGAGGTTCTTGAAACAAACGGTATCTGCTTTGAGCACCTTCCCTCGGGTATCGACAATATGAGCATTGTATTAAACACACATGAAATTGACGGTAAGCGTGAAGCTATCAAGACAGGTATCTGCCGTCATGTCAATCCTGAAACACTTGAAATCGAGGACGGACTTGCGCTTGTTGCAGTTGTCGGACGCGCTATGGTTAAGGCAAAGGGTACTGCGGCACGTGTATTCAAGGCAATAAGCGGCGCGGGCATAAACATCCGCATGATCGACCAGGGCTCAAGCGAAATCAGTATCATTGTCGGCGTTGAAGAAGCAGACTTTGAGGATGCACTTCGCGCAATTTATCAGGAATTTGTTTATTAAAAAAGAAGGCGAACAGGTTGTATAAAATATTCGATATCCACACTCACACATATCCCGAAGCAATTGCCGAAAAAGCGGTAACAAGCCTCAATGCGTTTTACGAGTTTGTCTGCGAGGGAAAGGGTACATATGCCGATCTTGAAGCAAACAGCCGTGCAAACAACGTAAAAGGTATGCTGCTTTTTTCGGTCGCAACAAATCCCCATCAGGTTGAAAAGGTCAACGATTCGATTGCCGCTCTGGCACAAAAATCACGTGACGACGGCTATGAAACCGTTGGATTTATGGGTATGCATCAGGATTATCCCGATTTTGCACGTGAGGTTGAGCGAGCAGAGGGACTTGGACTTCGCGGCGTTAAGATTCACCCCGATATTCAGGGCGTTGACATTGACTCAACGCGTATGATGGAGCTTTATGAGATAATTGAGGGACGTATGCCGCTTTATCTGCACATGGGCGATAACCGTCCGCAGTATCGTTTTTCTGAAGCGAAGAAGCTTGCGAGGGTTCTTGACAGATTCCCGAAGCTTGAGGTCGTTGCGGCACATCTCGGAGGATACAATGCTTGGGATGAGGCGATAAATTATCTTGTCGGCAGACCGAATGTGTGGTATGACACATCGAGTGCGGTTTGGTTTATAACGCCCGAATATGCCGGCGAGCTGATACATAAGCTTGGTGCTGACAGGGTGATGTTTGGTACTGACTACCCCGTTAAAACGACCGCAGGCGAGATTGAGCGTATTCTTAAGATAGATCTCACAGAAAAAGAGCGTGAGGATATTTTCTACAATAACGCAAAGAGATTTTTAAAAATATGAAGATATATCATTCGGTTAAAGAAATAAACGTGGACCGCGATATGTGGCAGACGCTTAAGGAATCGACAAAGCCGATCGTGATGTATGGAATGGGAAACGGTGCGGACAAAATCCTCGCCGTTTTTTCAGACAAAGGAATCGAGGTTTCCGATTTTTTTGCATCGGACGGTTTTGTGCGGCATCAGCTTTTTCACGGTAAGATAGTTTTAAGCTATGCAGAGATCTGCGAGAAGTACGATGATTTTATCATTGTGGTGTCGTTTGGCACACAGCTTCGTGAGGTGCTTGATAATATTTACCGGCTTGACTTGGAGCGTGAGCTTTATATCCCCGATGTTCCCGTTGTGAATGACGGTGAGCTGTTTGACCTTGAATTTTTCGAGCGTCACCGCGAAGAGCTTGATGGTGTATGTGATCTGCTTGCGGACGGCTTATCAAAGCAGACATTTTGCGATGTGATACTCTACCGCCTAACGGGTAAGCTTAAATATCTCCGCCGTCACACTGTTACAAGTGATGACGTTATGGGGCGTATACTTGACACAAAAAATTACCGTTATACCGCAGATCTTGGCGCATACAACGGTGACAGTATACGTGAGCTTTATGAGTTTGCGCCGGAGCTTTCGCACGTTGTGGCGTTTGAGCCTGACACAAGGACATATAAAAAGCTGACTCAATTTTCAGAGAGCGTTTCATACAGAATAGAGCCATATAATTTTGCGGCATGGGACAAGGATGTAACGCTCGACTTTACCGCAGGCGGAAACCGTAATTCAACCCTTATCGGAAACGATGCCGTAAAGACAGGCGCAAAGGTTAAAAGTGTCACTGCATCTCGGCTCGACAGTGTTTATTCGGGTGAATGTGACTATATCAAATACGATGTTGAGGGAGCGGAATACGAAGCGTTGACCGGTTCATCGGAAACTATACGCAGAGAGCACCCCGAGCTGCTTGTATCGCTTTATCATCGCAGTGAGGATCTCTACCGTCTGCCGCTGCTTGTTAAGGAGATGGGGTACGGCACACTCTATCTTCGCAGATATGAATATGTTCCGGCATGGGATCTTAATTTGTTGGCTGTTAAATATAACAAAAAGGTATGAGTGTTATCGTTCTCATACCTTCGCTTTTTATATCAGCTTATTTTTCTCATAAAGAATCTCTCTGAATG
>JAZNFB010000347.1:0-3855 GCA_045588895.1 Candidatus Flemingiibacterium sp. | reverse complement strand
GTAGTGCTCGTGTATATCGAACACTCGTATATTATACCACAACGGATTTGACTTGTCAAGGGGTTTTCACAATTATTTTGCTTGTAATTGTAAGAATTATAGCATTACGCAGAGTAATTTAATGTTTCGGAAAAACACTTTACAAAATATGGGCAACGTGATATAATATATAGTTGGAGACTAATTTTATTCAATAGTGGGGAATTTTTATATGGATGCATTTTTTAATATGTTCAGAAATGTAATTTTATTTGTTGCGCTTGCGCTGCCGGGATTTATTTTTGTTAAACGTGGACTTCTGAAGCAGGAACAGTCCGGTATACTTTCAAAGCTTATGATGTATGTCGGTATGCCGGGACTCATTTTGTCAAGCACGATTAATAAGATAACATTCAGCACGGGTGTGATGACCTCAATGCTGATTACCACACTTATCGGTATCGTTTATACGCTTATAATGTTCTTTGCATCAACACCTCTCACGTCAATGGAGAAAGAAACAAAAACACGAGGAATGATGCGCTTCTGTGCCGTTTTTGCAAACAACGGATTCCTCGGTATTCCGCTTGCAAATGCGGTTTTCGGCGAAGATTCTCCAATTCTGCCGGTTGTTATTATACTCAATATTATAACCAATGTTTTAATGCAGACGCTCGGCGTTTATCTCGTTTCGGGCGATAAAAAGCAGATGAGCTTAAAAAAGGCACTTCTTAATCCGCTTGTTATTGCCTTTTTCGTCGGTGTTGCTTTGAATCTTCTCAAGGTGAAGGATTATGTTCCCGAGGTGTCTTCATTTGTTAACCATTTCAGTGGTATAGTCACTCCGATTTCTATGACCATTCTCGGCATGAAGATGGCATCGGTCAAGCTTACGTCTCTCTTTACCTCATGGAAGACATATTACGTTTGTGCACTGCGACTTGTGATTTTCCCGGCGGTAATACTTGCTGTTCTGGTTGCAATGAAGAATCTCTGTGGCTTTGAGATTATCACAAGCGACATTATACTCGGTTCGTTTGTTGCCTTTGCAATGCCGACTGCGGGACTTGCCTCCACCTTTGCGGATACTCTTGACGGTGATACTAAAAATGCCGTGGCGTTCACGCTCGGAACAACGATTATTTCTGTTATAACAATCCCTGCTTTGTATTTTATATTAGATTTTATTCTTGCGGCTTGACTCAAAATATTTACATAAGGGCTGGTGAAATCGTGAAATTTAAAGTAAAATTCTTTGTCATATTTCTTTTGGTATTCTTTACACTTGCACTGCGGTTGAGTGCTGATGATGGAACGTACATTGTCAAGTTTGTTGATGGTTATATTCCAGATGCGGCACAGTATTCGCTCAAAGAGGTATATGCAGACAAGGGCTTATATCTCACGGATGATACAGAGTCACTTGAGCCGATCAAGGCTTATATTGAGCGTATATCTCCGAACAGCGAGGTTGAACTGATCGAGGGAGATATGGGCTTTTCAACAATGGCACTGCCCGAGGATCCGTATTATTCATCACTCCAGGTTCAGCTTCAGATGATAAACATATCTGCCGCATGGGAGCTTGAGAGCTACGGTAATGAGATTCGTGTTGCGGTTATAGACAGTGGATGCTATTCGCACAGTGACCTTGATGACAACCTGCTTGAGGGCAAAAATTACATAGACGGTACAACAGATGCTTCGGACAATCAGGGGCACGGAACTCACGTCTCGGGAATTATTGCAGCAGAGATGAACAGCATCGGTGTTGTCGGAGTTGCACCGAAAGCGAAAATTGTTCCATTAAAATGCTTTGACTCCGGTAAGACAAGCGATGTCGATATTCTTATTCAAGCGATTTACGATGCGGTTGACGTATACGGCTGTAAAATTATAAATATGAGCTGGGGAGCAGCAGCTGACATTCCCGATTTGAAGGACGCTATTGAATATGCAGCCGGCAAGGGCGTGATTATGATTGCGTCTGTCGGAAACGATAGCGTGGCAGCTTTACGTTATCCTGCCGCATATGACTGTGTTATCGGCGTTGGAAGCGTAGACAAGAATAAAGAAAAATCATCGTTTTCGCAGTACAATACCTCCGTCACAGTTGCAGCTCCCGGCGAAGTTGTTCCAAGCACATACATGGACGGCGGCTACCGATATATGTCCGGAACGTCACAGGCTGCACCGATGGTTTCGGGAATGGCGGCGTTAGCACTTTCTATGGATGAGGATATGACAAGCGCAGAGTTTAAATCACTTCTGATTGGCAGCGTTGAGGACCTCGGCGATGAGGGCTATGACGTGAATTACGGATACGGTCTTGTTGATATGAGTGCGTTTATAGACGAGCTGTTTGAAGGTATTCCGTATTACGTTTCACCGATAAACGTGCAGGATAATGAGGCGTATGTTCTCGTTAAAAACAATACACAAGCTGATTTTTCCGCTTTCAGTATCTTTTCCGAATATAGCGGAATGAGATTTTCTGAGTGTGCTCAAACGACAGTCACATTGAGTGCAGGCGAGGATACGTTAATCAAAATCTCAGACATTGAAAGCAGCAGTGACGCTTCACATTTCCTTTGGGAAAGCTCGCTTGATATACGTCCGCTTGTAAACAAAAGAAGCATAGCGATTGCCCGAGAAACAGTCAGCCTCAGCGGTTCAGATTATGCGACAGAGACAGGTGACGTCGGATTTTACAATATCGGCGAGGCTGAAAATATAACAATTACCATAGGCGCAGAAGATGGAAGCGTTACCGAGAAAACTCTTGATGTTGACGGCGACGGTGCTGATGATCTGCTTTATGTTGATTCCGATCAATTTACCGTTACATACAGTGACGCAACGGACGGAGCATATTACGGCTTGATTTTGGTTGAAGGCTTGGATATCCCGACTGTGAATGATACCGTTTACTATATCGACCAACAGACTGCGGCTTCGGGAACTATTACATTCAACGTGCTTCCGCTTCTTCCGTATGAGACGACGGATATGACGCTTTATATTTCGAGCAGTGTTGACGGTGAGCCGCTTATATCCATTCCTCTCGGATATACGGTGGATATAAACTCAGAATCTTCAATAGGGGATGGTTCGGGGACGATTAAGCCCACAATTTATGTTGCACAAGTGGGCGGCACATCATACGAAACCCTTGCCCAAGCACTTGCGGCTGACGGCGATGTTACGCTTCTTGCAAATGTTACCGAGGAAGTGACTGTTTCAAAGGAAGTTGTAATTATTAAGAACGGATTTACTGCTAACCTCATTGCAGGCGCAGGTTATGAGATTATTGAAACTGATGATGCGTATAATGTTTACACAGCTGTACCCCCCTTCGAGCTCTCCGGCGTAACGATGACACTTGGAAGCTCGCTTTCCCTTGACTTCGCAATTGACACCGCAAAACTCACTGGAACAGACAACTACGCCGAATTTACCATCGTATACGCAGACGGTAGTCCGTCCGAAACCGTGACCGTACCTCAGTCCGAGTGGACAGTGTTCAGCGGTACGATTTATACCGCAAAGTTCACGGGTATGGCGGCGAAACAGATGAATGATGTTGTAACCGCAGTTATATACAACGCAAAGGGACAGGTGCTCACCAACGAAAAGAGCGATAGCATTGAGACTTACGCTGTCCGTATGCTGAACGGTTCTGCTGCAAACAACAAGAAGCTCCGCACGGTTTACGTTGATATGTTAAACTATGGTGCGGCGGCACAAGCGCAGTTCCACTACGACGAAGCTAACCTTGCAAATCGCAATCTGACCGATACTCACAAGGCTTGGGCAACCACATCTGTTGCAATAACTGACAACAGAGTAAAGGGAACAGGTTATGTTGGTTCAACA
>JAZNFB010000346.1:0-3202 GCA_045588895.1 Candidatus Flemingiibacterium sp. | reverse complement strand
GCAACGTCGTTTACAGCAGTTCTGTGGAGATAGCAATCGGGAAGAAGCTCCTGATTAAGCTTTATCATCTCGCCGGTTGAGCAAGCCTCATCACGAAGAGCATCAATCTGCTCCTGTGAGCCGTCGATAAGAACGATCTTATCGGGCTTTGTCATCGCAGCCATCTCGTCAATCCACTCGTTAACGTACTTGTTAGTAGTAAGTGCCATTTTGGTTCTCCTTATGTAAAATAATGTTTATTTCTTCATTTCTCGGAGAGAATATCATTCCTCCGCATTGTATATTATACATTATATATCCGTCAATTGCAAGTGTTTTTTGAAAAAAATTTTTGTTTTTTACAGATTGTTAATATTTTAACCTACTCATTCATATAAATCATGTTAAACAATACTGTGATTTTCAATAATTTTATAAAAGGGCTTGATATTTTGACAATATTGTGTTACAATATATCTGCTACACAAAACCGAATAAATGTATGGGTAATGATTTTTCTCTTTATAGGGATACTATACCCTTTTTCAAGTATACTACTATTATGAATTTGGTAAAAGCGCAAATTCCAACCGGTAGTATGCTCAGGGTATCATTATCCTTTGTTTATCTGGTTTTGTGTAGCAACAATCGGAGTTTGCGTTTTTCGGTGCGTTGACTTCGGTTGGCGCACCTTTTTTGTTTTTACATACAATCAAGTCCGCAAATACATAAACCGATAAATAACATCATTAGAAGGAGATATCCCTATGAAAAAACCACTTTCTCGTTTATTAACCCTTTGCTTATGCTTGTCAATGAGTCTTGCCGCATATGGTTGCGGAAATGATACGTCATCCGACAGCACCAGCGACAACGATGAAATCAATGATATTGTAAATGATACCGTTGAGCCTGATGAAGTCGTCGAAACTACTGTAGCTCCTGAAACCACCGCAGCAAAAGAATCAGATGTTCCAACTTCATTAAGCTCATTTGATCAAATCGAAGTTGCTTTATCCCAAGATGTTGAAAGCACAATAAATTCATTGACTGCCGAATGGGCAGAATTAGAATCGCAAATCGACACATATGACACCTATTCAAAAAACATCGATAAAGTTGAATCCTTTTATGATAAAATTATTTACGAAACTGAAGAATTGTGCAACAGATTATATTTTTACGCATTAAGCTACGCAAAAGTAATTTTATCATCAGAAAAATCTTGCGACGATATGTATGATGACATTGACGAAATATATGATAATGTATATGACGATGCCGGCGATGAGATTTATGACGAAATCTATGACGGTATTCTCGATGATATGTACAGCGCACTTTATGACGGTATTATAGAAGATGCTTACGATACTATTCCATATTCAGATTACTACGATGCGCGTTCAAACGAATATGATTGGTGGTCCGATACTCGATCTGATGTTTATGACATATGGTCAGATACTCGCTCCGATCTGTATGATTTTTGGTCTGACATGAGAGGGGATTTATGGGATGATGATATCGAAGACGCAAATAAAACGATGACCGATTTTGAAGAAGATATAAATAGCAAAACCTCTCCTACACCCCATATCGCACCCGAAACTACTGCAGCTCCTGAAACTACCGCTGCTCCTGAAACCACCGCAGCTCCTGTAACCACCGCAGTTCCTGAAACTACCGTGGCATGGAAAGAATTTTTAGCCGATTATGAAGCATGGGTTGACAGTTATATAGCCGTCGTCAAGAAGTATGAAGCCAACCCTGCGGATTTCACTATCCTTGCCGAATACACCCAAATGTTGACCGAACTTGCGGAATGGTCACAAAAAGCTGATGAGATGTCGGCATCCTTAAACAATGCTTCAACTCAGGAACTAATGGAATATTCTGCAGAACTGTCAAGAATAGCACTTAAATTGGCGCAGGCTACTGAATAAGTATATTCTTAATTTGGGATATAAGCACCCAAAAAAGGGGTGAGTCACGACGATTCACCCTTATCTTTATATATGATAACCTATTCCCCAAGCCGAGACAGCTCATCCGCAAGGCGCGCAAAATCCTCAAGCGTCAAACGCTCACCACGTATCGAAGCGTCGAGTCCGGATGCCGCAATCGCCGCAGCTATTCCCTCTCGTCCGAGATGCGAAAACTCGGTTGAAAGCGAATTTGACAGTGTTTTTCTCCTCTGCGCAAATGCTCCACGTATCGTTTTAAAAAGCATCGCTTCGCTGGTAACCTTAACCGGCGGCTCTTTGTAAAGCGTTATGCGTATGACTGCCGAATCCACCTTTGGTGCAGGCAAAAAACAACCTGCCGGCACGGTGAAAAGCCGTTCCGTTTTGCCGTAATACGCAAGGGCTGCCGTGATTGCACCGTACTCGCTGTCCCCGGCAGGCGCAGTCAGACGCTGTGCAACCTCTTTTTGTATCATTACTGTAATCGTTTCAAACGGCAGGCGTGATTCAACAAGCTTCATCAGTATCGGCGTTGTGATATAATACGGCAGATTCGCCGCAACCGACACACGCATACCCTGCGAGAGAAATTCGTTCTCGATAAGCGCAGGAAGATCGGTTTTCATAACGTCCTCATTGATGACGGATGTGTTGTCAAAATCCGCAAGCGTTTCGTCAAGTATCGGCATCAGCGCAGTATCAATTTCAAGCGCAACAACCTTGTCCGCACGCTCGGCAAGCTCACGTGTAAGCGTACCGATACCGGGGCCGATCTCGAGTATACCAAGCGGCATATCATCGGGACGTACACAAGCGGCATCTGCAATTTTCGCCGGCACTTGTGGATTTATAAGGAAGTTCTGACCGAATTTCTTTTGGAATGAAACACCGTGCCGAGCCATAATCTCACGGATGGTTGATAAATCTGTAAGTCTCATATATTCTCCGAAAACCCGACCGCCGCTAAAAAGTTTATTTTTTTCGTATACGGCTATTGACAAACGGTAACAAATCGGGTATAATATTAGTGTTGTCTATATTGTATCACATTTTTGCCGTGATTGCAACAGTAAAATTAAAATAAGCTGGAATGGCGCAGTGGTAGCGCAATTGATTCGTAATCAATAGGCCGTGGGTTCAAATCCCATTTCCAGCTCCAAGAGCCTCGAGGTTTTTCCTCGGGGCTTTTTGTTATGAATACAGCACTTACATCGTTTTTGTTCGAATGTTAAAGTTTGACAAATAAGCCTCATAAC
>JAZNFB010000345.1:0-2197 GCA_045588895.1 Candidatus Flemingiibacterium sp. | reverse complement strand
ACCGCAGGCTTACACTTCACCGAGGAGCTGCTTGATGCAATACGTGCAAAGGGCGTTGCAGTCGTCCCGGTAATGCTCCATGTCGGACTCGGTACATTCCGTCCGGTAAAGGTCGATTCACTGACCGATCACGTCATGCATTCGGAATATTTTTCGGTTTCGGAGGAGTCTGCAAAAATCATTAACGAGCGCCGTAAAGCTGGCGGAAGAATCATCGCCGTCGGAACAACCTCATGCCGCACGCTCGAGTCGGTCACAGACGATGACGGTATCGTTCACGCAATGCACGGTGACACCGGAATATTCATTTACCCCGGATATAAATTCAAAGCGATTGATGCGCTTATAACCAACTTCCATCTGCCCGAAAGCACACTTTTAATGTTAGTTTCCGCATTTTCGAGCAGAGAGATAATGTTAAATGCATATGAAACTGCGATAGCCGAGCGTTATAGATTCTTTTCGTTTGGTGATGCTTGTTATATTTATTGAGGCATAAAAATGTCAAGCCTTATCAAAAACCATCAAAACGGATGCGACTTCATTCTTGATCTCGGTGCAGCTCGTCTCGACAGTGAGATCACACTACTCCAACTCACCGATACACAAATCATCGACGAGTCCCAGTCGCGTACAAAAGAACGTCTCGGTCACGATGAGCGCACCGCATGGTCACGTTCCAATATCGAAAAGAATTGTTATAACCACATCCGAAGTTTAGTCGCGCAGTCACGTCCCGACCTGATATTTTTCACGGGAGATGTCGTTTACGGCTCATTTGATGACAGCGGCGAAATTCTTGCCGGTTTTATTAACTTTATGGACAGTCTTGAAACTCCGTGGACAATGGTTTTCGGTAATCATGACAACGAAGCCAAAATCGGTGTAAAAAGACAGTGTGAAATGCTTGAAAACAGCAAATACTGCCTTTTTAAACGTGGAAATGTTACGGGAAATTCAAACTTCACCGTCGCCATCTCCTGCGGCGGCAAAATGAAACGTATACTCTATATGCTCGATTCAAACGGATGTATTGCCGACGCCGCAATTCATGACGATCAGCTTGATTTCATCCGTTCATGCGCAGAGACTGTCGGGAAGATATACGGCAGCGTACCGGGCTTTATGGCGTTTCATATTCCGGTTGATATCTTTCATAAAGCCGAATATGAAAAAGGCTACTCATCGCCCTATAAACCGAATTATCTTCTCGGTGTGGACACTCTCTCAAAAGACGGTGATTTCGGCTTCAATTTCGAGGAAGCGGCATTTGCAAGTCCATATATCGAAACAACCAGTCACTTCATCGATGCCCTGACAGCCTGCCGCATCGACGGAATTTTCGTCGGACATTGCCATAAGATTGCGACCTGTATAAATTATAACGGCATGAAGCTTGTATTCGGCTTAAAAACGGGACAGTATGACTATCATCTTGAGGGACAGCTCGGCGGAACAGTTATCACTATGAGTGCAGATTCGGACAGCTTCAAGGTGCACTATCTGCCATCACTTGTTCCGCACGGACCGTTCCCTGCGAAGGGTTCAACCTATACCAATAATTTTTTAGTGGAGTGATTCACATGACTATAACAGAAAAGCCGCGTGTTGCAGCCGTTGTCGGTCCGACCGCCTCTGGTAAAACCGCACTTGCAATTGCCCTTGCAAAGGAATTTGACGGCGAGGTTATCTCCTGCGATTCCATGCAGATTTACAGGGGTATGGATATCGGCACGGCAAAACCGACGCAAACTGAAATGGACGGTGTTGTGCACCATATGATCGACATAATCGAGCCGTCCGAGCCGTTTTCTGCCGCCGATTACGCACCTCTTGCAAAAGCGGCTGCCGATGACATTATATCCCGAGGTAAGCTGCCGATTTTCTGCGGCGGTACGGGACTCTATCTTGATGCCGTTCTTAATGCAAACAGCTATGCAGATACACAAACCGATCTTACACTTCGCAAAGAGCTTCTATCTGAGGTTGAGCATTACGGTGCCGATGCGATGTGGGAGCGTTTGCGTGCGGTTGATCCCAAGGCGGCTGAAGCAACTCATAAAAACAACATAAAGCGTGTAGTCCGTGCGCTCGAGATATATCTTACAAGCGGCGTTACCAAGACCGAATGGGATAAGCGCTCACGTCTTTCTCCAACTCCGTTTGGCGCTGTGATTATCGCACTTGAACGTGAACG
>JAZNFB010000344.1:0-21295 GCA_045588895.1 Candidatus Flemingiibacterium sp. | reverse complement strand
ACAGCGGCTTTGGCGGCTTCGGCGGCGGGAACGATAACAGCGGCTTTGGAAACAACGGCAGCTCGGGCGGCGGCTTCGGCAGGTTTTGATTTGCCCGGGTCATAACAGTATTTACAACATAAAAATAATATTTATAATTTTGGAGGAAAACAACAATGAGCCTTGAAAAACAACTTAGTCTGACACAAAACGGCGGTGTCTATTATGAAGGCACAAGAGTTACCCCAACAGAAGATCCCATATTGTTTGTAGGTCTCGGCGGTACCGGTATTGACGCACTTCTTCGCGTAAAGAACGAGGTGCAGACCCGTATGCCGCTTCCCAAGAGTGACAATGGTCAGATTCTTGGAACATCTCCCGTAAATATAGCATTCCTCGCGCTTGATACCGACCAGGAAACATTCATGAAAACATATGGCGTTGCGGGTTTTTCTCAGTCCGGTGACGAATGTGTACGTCTGACTGTTGACGGTCTTCCGCAGGTTATTAATTCCGTTATCGAGCATGATATGGACAAAGAAGAATGGAAGTGGTTCGACCGCGATCTTACCGCTAACGGTGGTCTTGACGGTGCTAACGGTATTCGTCAGATCGGTCGTTTCATGCTTTTCCAAAAGATCAACAATATCTGCGAGCGCTTTACAACCGTTATCGAAAAGGTGCTGCGTGAATCGGATAGCAACAGCCTCAAAATCTTTATCACAACAGGTATCGGCGGCGGTACAGGCTCTGGTACATTCCTTGATGTTGCATATATTCTGAGAACACTCGCAAAGGCGAAAACTCCCAATGTTCAGATCCACGGCTATATCTTCACTCCCGATCTTAACAAGGGCAACGGTGGTGATGTTACATCCCTTTACCGTAACGGCTTTGCTTCTCTCAAGGAGCTTGATTACTGGATGTCTGCAGGCGAGCACAAGCAGCACTTCATCCAGAGATACAGCAGCAGTTTTATCGTTGACTCGATCGACAGACCGTTCGATTTCTGTCACCTTGTCAACGCTCAGGATTCTCAGCACCGTATCGTTTCCTATACAGAGGCTATGGACGCTGTCGGCAGCAACCTCTTTGCTTACATCGTAAGTGAAAACGTAAGCGCAGACGGTAACACCGCTCTCAAGGAAATGTACGACAATATTTCCGGATATATCACCACGGCACAGAAGCCCTATCCGGCAAATTACAACTACCTTTCCATTGGTTCCGACAAGCTTGAAATTCCGTACACCGAGATCACAACCCTCGTTGCGGCACGTGTTTTCGAAAAGCTTGCTCCTGTGTTTGCTAAAGCCCCCGAGCCTCAGACCTTCGAGATGGATCTGCGTAACCTTGAGCTCACGCCTAACCATCTGACCGGCTTCATTCAGAAGGACGTTATGATGAATCCTCTCCAGAATGCAAAGGTTACATACGGCGATATCTGGCCGAGCAATGCTCCCAAAAAGCGTGCAGACCAGTGGCTTATTCATGCACAGCAGGTTATGCGTAAGAACCGTTCCAATTTCGCATCAGTTCGCGAGGGAACCTTCCGAGCATATATGTATCGTCTTATCAAGGATCTCAACTTCGGTCCTTGCTATGCGGCGAGACTTATCTATTCAAACACAAATGCTTGCCTTATCAAGACTCTTGAGGGCTTCCGTGAGGATTGCCGTGAACGTATGAGCGCTTGCACAAGCAGAGCCGGTGCTCTCCTCAATACATGGCAGCAGAGCTGGGCAGCAGGTCAGAATGCAGGCGTGTTCGGTAAGAGCAATGCGGTAAAGGAATATATGGATTCGCTCGCTGCATGGCTCAATAATGAGTACGGATACTGGATGTATTTTGAGCTTATCGATGCTCTTGATGAGTTTATTACAAGACTCAAAAAGTACAATGACCGCATATTCAAGAACCTTAAGGATACACTTTGCCTGCTTCCCGATATCTTCCAGGCTAATGTCAATAAGATCAAGGTTGACGAGGCAGATGCACAGCAACATCCCGAAAATGCAGTTTCCTATCTCATTCGTCCTCTCGAATTTGAAAGAAAGTTTGCACAGGCTATTACCAAGAAGGTTGACGCAAGCCTTTCTGAATTTCTCAATGCACTCAGCTCTAACCTCAAGAAGTGGGTTGGTCTTGAGCTTGAAGAGATCGATACTGACCTCCTTGAGGCATCCGATATTGGTGGTTCCATCGCAACATTTATAAACAATAACTTCAGCGAGACTCTTACCATGAATATGGAAGCTCTCCTCCTTGACAGAATGACTCCCGGTGAGGACAGCAACGAATTTATCCGCAAAACTCTCAATAAGCTTTGTAATGACGCTGTTCCGCTATTCAATATTGCAGTTAACCGCGGTGATCTTGCTATTCAGGAATTTTCGCTCATCTCGGTTCCGAATGACTGTCCCAAGATTTTCTCCGTTGCAAACCGTCCCGACAGACCCAGAACAGACCGTCCTAAGTTCAGCTCGGAGCGCAGTAAGCTTCAGTGGGTAAAGGTTAAGGCAGGTATGCCTCTGTTCTCATTCCCCGAAATGGCGGTTATGGAAGAGAAGTATGAATATGCAATGAATACCTCTCAGGAAACTCGCCGCGGTGTTCATCTGCGCCGTGAATGGAGAGAGGAGCTTCCGTCTCCGCTGCCTGAGGCAACATGGGATAACAATTCAATTAACGGTGTAACCAAGGCATATTCCAAGAATTATAATGCTCGTATCCGTGCTGCATTCGATAAGTGCGTGAATGAAGGTATCATTCGTGTAACTCCCGGTGCTTCTTATGCAATGCTCTACATTGCGGATGCTTCCAAGCTTGGCACTCTCGAGCTCCACGGAACAATCCAGGAAAAGAAAGAACAGCTTGATCTGCTTCGCCGTAACCTCTGGAGCGATGATTCCACTGCAATTCAGCTCAATCCCTTCGGTTCTTCAAACGAGCAGAATCTTCTTGAGCGCGTACGTGAAAATATACTGCGTTTCTATGATATCTCAAAGAAGATCGAGGAACAGGTTGCTATCTTTGCTAAGTTCGAGTCACTTTCTGCAGGCTTTGCAAATGTTGAACAGTATGTTAACGCTAAGTTCGCGGGACTCATTTACGAACAGGGCTTCAGCGTTAAGTTCCGCAGATCCGAGCTTGACTATTCGCCCATTCAGATCTTTGATAAGATGACTCAGTCCACATATCCGGATTACGATATGTACAAGGCATTCTGCGCAATTCTCACACCCGAAATATCGCAGAATATCAAGGAGCAGTTTGACAGAGCAAGAATGTCTATGCTCGGTGCAGACGGCGGCTTCAATGTTGCTGCGGTTGATGAAAAGGCAGCTCTTCTGAACTCTTTCAAGGATGGAATCACAAGCTCGCTCGCAAGCGTACAGGAGCGTATTGATCGTACACCTGTTGAACAGCGCGGTGCACTTTCTGAGGTTCTTGACTTCTATCAGAAGGCTAACGAGATCATTTCCGACAGACTCAGAAGTATCGGCAGATAAATATAACAAAGCTCGGGGCAGGGGAGCTTATCCTCTATTTCGAAAATAATAAAAGTAAAGCATGGAAAATGAATTGTTTATATTCTTATTCCATGTCTTTGCTTTAGTGAAAGCCCCACCTGAAAACAGATACCACGCCTTCAGACGGCGAGATAGGAAGCTTTTCGATAAAAGCTATGAGTATTAAAATGACAGACACCCGAATGGATGATTTTGAATTAAAACTTAAACAGATCGAGGATCATATCGAAAAAGAAAATGAACACGCGAATTTTAACCGTATGAAGGTGCGTTTTTTCATGTTCTTTCTTCTGATCGGCTCTGATGATGAAACCAAAAATCTCCTCGAAAGAAAGGTCAGAGATCTGCTTCGTAACCCCGATGCCTGTGAATTTATGCAGATAAGTGAGCAGACGGGTACGGATTTGTGTACAGAGGAATTTGATAAAGTGCTTCACCGTGCCGCGGATAAACACGTTGACGTCCAAAACCTCAACAATATTTTTCTCTGCCCGATAGTTTTTGCGGATAGCAGTGAGAATATTGACGTGGTTTCCGTGCTCGGTTCCATTGATGCATTCGTCAAGCATTTCGGTAAAAAACCTATTTGGCAGCCGTTTGTTGTCATTCACAGAAGTGTTTCGCAGTACAACAGAATCTACTCGGCTTTTTCGCTGATGGAGAAGTTTATTCGCACGGATAAGGGCGGCGAATATATAAACCGCTGTTGCGTGCTCAGCGACCAGGATGGCAACGGATTTACTGTCACAAAAGAGAATATCATGCAGACCATTGCAATGACTGTTGTTCTGCAGAATGTTGAAAGCAGAAACGTCGGAGCGGCACAGTCAATAAATTCGGTTGTCAAGATCGATTCAAATTCCGTCAGCGACAGTGCACTGTTTTTTACTGCGCGTAACGCCGCTATTACGAATCCGATCCGCAGTCTGACGCTTGAGCGTATGAGAAGCGCAATAGATTATTTTTCCGGAAGCATTGACGACACCTCAAAGCAGGCAATAAACAGAATCGATTATTCATTTATCGGAAACATAATATCTCCGTATCTTAAAAAATTGCCGCGCTTGAACAACAAAATAACCTTTTTCCCACTGTATGCTGTAATGAAAAGCCCGAATCTCAGAAATGATCTTGAGCAGGTTATAAACAAGTATTACGTTGAGCCTCTGCAGGGAAAAGAGGCAAGAGCAGAGCGGCTCGATACTGCCAAAAGAGAATTTTTAAGACGATTCTTTGAGGCAAACGGTTCTCTTTTTGCACTGCGCGAATTGATTTCAAGCAAAAATCTTTCCCAGATTTTCCTCCAAAGCTACAAGAACGCTCTCGGTGTATTACCGATAGAGGATCCTCTGCCAAACAGACCTAAGCTCCGGGAATTTAACGAGGGAATTTATCTCGAAGCGAGAAATTACTGTGAGAAGATCGTTCGTCAAAGCGGAATAACCCTTCTTGAGGAGCTTGGCAACGATCTTACCGGAAGCGAGATCTCATCCCTGATTTCGGCTGCAGAGAATGCGCTTCGTATGATCAAGGATGCCATTGAAAACCGTATCAGAGCTCTGCGTGATGTTGAGACTGTCCTCGTTCTCGACCGTACGATTCATCACACCGATTTCGGTGAGGTTCAGAATGCCTGGATCGTTGATGAGGCAGAAAAGAATGCGAATACATACAGCAATCACAACAAACGCTTCGATTACACGATATATTCAATGATAGTTGAGCGCGCAGGACTGGATATAGGACGAATTCTTGAGGTTTGTTACGAGGCGGTGAAGGATCGCGGATATTCCAATGTTGAGTATCTTGAGCGTCTCGGCGAGGAATGTATTGTTAACGAAAGCCGCGCAAACGAATTTGCAGGTACGGTTGAAAAAAGCTGGTGTTATACGCTTCGCTTTATGAAGCATGATGAAAACAGTGATTCGACTTGTATTATAGGCGATCCGAAAAACCGTTTTTGTGAAACCTTGCAGAAGAAATTCAGAGCATCGCTGTTTTCGCTCGAGGGCTTTGACCGAATTGACGTGCTCCATATATCTGCACCGTTCAAATCGTCTGATATCTGGGAATGGGAGCAGATCAAACAGCAAGCGGAAGGAGCAATGCAATGAAGGCACTGAAGGATTTCAAAGGCTCATGGAACAGCCATCTGCAATGCATACAGTTTTCCTGGGATGCAAAAGCCATAGGAACAGACGGATATATTGTTATAGCCGCCGTTATGGGAAGCGGTGCATCGGCCAAGATCGATATTTCAAGCTATAAGGTTCTTGAACTTCGTACCTTGCAGGGCACGGGCAATATGTATAATATGAAAACAACCGTCGGGCGCTCGGGCGTTTACAAGATGGTGTTTTGCGGCGTGTCTGTCCCCTCAACAAGAGATATACAGGATAATGAGCTACTTGAAATATGCAGAACCGATCCCGGCAGCCTCACCAGCGTTATAATGGGACGCGCGGAGATAACCTGGTCTGCAAATACTGCAACACAGGATGATTTCAAGTTAGTTACGATTGAGCTTACAAGCAACTGCGAAATTGCCGCTGGAGTTCTTGGATATCAGTATCAGTACGGAAGCGACCTTATCGTGAAAATGCCGTTCCCCGGCCCTATTCATCAGGGTAAACAAGGCGGCTATGGTCCGATACTGATTCCGCGAAGCTGTGATATAAGTGTGGTGCCGTACGACTCTCAGTTCAACGGTAATTTTACAATAAATTATAAGAAAAAGTTTTTTGGATTTTGAAAGGACAACAGGCAATGGGTTACTATCCTATAAAGTGCATAAGATGCGCTCATGTAACAGATAACGAACACGTTTTATTCAACACCAAGGACGTTATCGGTGACGTTTTTGTTAAAGACCGCCCGGAAGCAGCTGCAGTTCCGGAACCGACCTCTCCGTTTATGACTATGAAATCTGAAACGGTTGCCAAGGGCAGTATCTGGGATGATGACGATGAGGAGGATACCTCAGTTGATGTTCCGGTGCAAGAGGTGGAGGCGACGATCGAATTTTCGCAGTATATGACCTGCTCCGATATTGAAAAATACTGTGAACAGCAGGGATTTGACAGATGCCAGCGTCATTATCAGCACGTTGACGTAACTCCCGATTTTGCAGGAAGGATCACAGATCTCAATGATCTGCTTACCGGTCTCAGCTTCCAGAAGGAAAAGAATGGTAAGGTCGTTAAAGCGTATAAGCGCATATGTCCACACTGCCACTGTGAATTACCGTCGCGTTCCGGATCAATGCCGACCTATAATGTTACCGTTATGGGAACGAGTGCCTCGGGAAAGACCGTATATCTGAGTGCACTCAATTGGCTGCTTGCTCAGAGTCAGGGTGATCTGCCGTACCGCAGCTCGCTGACCTGTCTTTCGGCAAACAAGGCAAATCAGGATTTTGTTAATAAGTCCAACACGCTTTTCGAGCAGGGGTTGCTTCCCGGTACGACACAGATCGTTCTCACCGAGCCGCTCGTTGTTGAAATGACATACCGTCTGCAGGACAGAATGAAGCGTTGTCTTATTGCACTTGCTGATATGAGAGGCGAGGACCTTGTTGCACAGGACGGTGAAAACCTGCTTGCTCGCGGTGAATTCTTTGCCCGTGCGGATGCGTTTATGGTGCTCGTAAGCCCGATGAATATGCAGTATATTTATAATTCTCTGCCGAATGAGGAAAGAGAGGAATGTAACTCAAATGTCCATCAGACGCTTATGTCCAATATCAGCGAATATATTCTGCCGTTTTTCCAGAACGGTGTCATTGCCGCTCCGACTGTTGTTATGATGTCGAAATGCGATGTGCTTATGAACAATGCGGCTCGTCTTGCAATTCCGCTTTCAAATGCCGTTGTTGCCGCAGAGCCGCCTATAAAGTTTACCGGTACATATTTCGCCCAGCAGAACAGAGGTACGCAGACTATAATGCAATGCGACCAGAGCCTGTTCTCATTCCTTAAAAATACCTTCCCGCGTACATATTTCACGTCATTCTCCTCTCTCGGACGAAACATCGTTATTGAGGAGGGCGAAAACAGCGAGAAGAAGATACAGAACCCGAATGCAATAAGACCGATACGAGTTGTTGACCCGATAATTTATATTCTGATATCGCTCGGCTTCCTGCCCGACTTCAGCTTAATGGAGCTTGGTCAGCAGTATACCGAAAATAATATAGGGATTCTCAACCGTTGGATTGCAGAGAGAACATAACGTAAGGAGAAAAACATGGTAGGACAGCATATATTTGTTCGATGCAGGAATGAACAGAATAATGCGGGAACGTGGACAGCGGCTATCACTGAAAATGTCGTTGACAGAGAGATCGTCAGAGACTATATCGAACCGCGATGCAATATGGACGAGACCTTTGCTCAGCGTGCTCTCACAAATGTCGCTGACAATAATGTGCTTCGTATATATCATATCGGCGAGGCTGCGATGGTCGTTTCGAGAACATATTGGGTAACCGACCGCATTACGGAGATTATGGGCCGTAGGGGGGCATATTCGACAAGCTATATTTTAACCGGAAATGATACGCTTCGTTTTTGTTCGGATTTCGGCGGTGCATTTGACCCCGGTTGCTTTGAGACATATGATGCACTTCTCGGGCGTATCAATCAGGGAAAAATCACGGTAAATCCGAGCTATGACCTTTTCTCGCACGGAGAAGCAAGATATAACCCTTCTGTTTTCAAGAGTGCAGGCTTTACAAGAGAAAGCTTTATCAGCCTTATGAACGGCATATACTTTGCCATTGAAAACAAGAAGCAGCTGGCAGTTATATTGCCGCAGGAGCTTCGCAGTGCATGGGAAGAAAAAGGGGATGCAACGGCAGAAAAGTTAGCGTTCCATATAATGAGTCTGCTTCCGGATTTCACACGTGTTAATTTCGGCATTGCAACTCACTGGAGCTGTCAGGTCAAGGATAAGATGGTTAGCGATATGCATCTCGTCTTTATTCATCCGAAGAGTGAGGAAGAAATTGCGGTATTGAAGCGTGATCAGACAATGCTTCTTGATCTTGACGGCGGCAGACACACCTCGAATATTCCGAATACTGTAAGCGAATATTTCGGTTTCCTCTGGGATTCGCTTGAGAATAAGGATGCCATTGAAGAATTTTGGAGCTACACAAAGTCCAAATATCGCAAGCTTCTTCGCGGCAGACCGAACAGCGCATCATCGATTGAGGTTGTATACCTGATCTATCGTATCACGGCTGAACAGTTTGCAAATAAAAATGCACTCATGCCGGCGTTTATGCTTGCCGCTTCTGAGTTTGCAGGTGCAGGCTCAAAGGTGCCCGATGCCGAGGAATTTATTTACCGCACTATGGTTGATCTCAAGTTTGGCGAAGCGTCACTTTCTCCCGAAATGGAGCGTGCAATATGCACCATGATGAAGCATGACGCAGAGCCGACAAAGCATCAGTTTGAAGAATATGCGGCACTTTTATATGCTTGCTGCAGAGCGAGTGCATCGGATGAAACAGTTGAAGCACTTTGCGATGAGGTTCTAAAAAAAGACCGAAACGCCGCACCGTATTATTGCTCGTACCTCACCGAACGAGGTGAGCTTGAGGCGGACGCGATAACACCTCAGCTACTCAAATTTGTTTGCGGACTCTTTATACGTCTTTCGCCCGAATCTGAGATGAGCGAACTTATGCGGATCGTTGTTGATACAATGAAAAAGTGGACAGAGAAGTTCGCACAAAAGGGAGACCTTGAGTCACAGCGTCCGATCGCCGAGGCATATCTCAAATATATTTCGGCAAAAGCGAGCAACAACGAGATTCGCGCTCTTGCATACGGTTATCTTTTCGAATACGAGCAGAAAATTGATGCAGCACGCAGAGAAGAATGTACAAAAGTACTCTTTAAAGAAGAAAAACGCATTTACAAGAGCGAAAGCGAAACTCTCGATGCCGCGTTTACCCTTCGTCTTTATGCAACTGCATTTTTTACCAATCTGCAGGATATAACAAAATTAAAGAAGGATACAGCGGAGATCTGTTTTACACGTCTTTTCCGTTTAGCTTGCAAGGGTGACTCCGAAATTGTCAAGCTGGCGGTTGAAGCTTATAGGTCAACAGTTAAATCGGCAGTGGAAGCAGAAATTGCGGACCGTGTTATTCCTCTGATTCTGAAATGTGAGGAAAGGGCACTTGAAGAAATCACTTCTGCCGGCAGTATCTGGAACCCTGATATGGTTGGCTCGGTCCTTCTTCTCTTTGAAGTGACCAACATGAACAGCTTCAGCTATACTCCCAGCGACGAGCGTATTGCTTCTCTCATGCGTTGGTTCAATAGGAGCGATATAAATACTTACCGGGTTTTTGCATATTACCTCAAAAATATGCAGATTGCCAACCGTCAGCGTTTATATAAATCGCTTCAGACAGGCGAATTTATGCCCGGACTCTTCCTTCACGTGCTCTTTGGTGAGAATAAGCCCGAGCTTGCTGCTGAAATCGAAGGTCAGCTCGAGATGGATCATACGGCGCGATTTGTGCTTATAATGACCTCGAAGCTTCTTTCGGACACCTCATATAACGATTCCGAAACCTCGGGAATATTCTCAACGTGGTATACCTCATCACTGAACAGACTCATCCGTGAAACCTCTTTTGAGCCGGGACAGCAGTTTGAAGCACAGCTCAATGTTATAATGCGTGAATATCATGCGATTGCCTCAACCTATACAGAGAATCCTCAATTCAAGGATATTGCAAAGAAGATTCTCGATAAGGCGGCTTATGAAGTTATTTCTGCCGCAAACGAGGAGAATATTTGCAGGCTTCCCGGTGATGTGCTGCGTGAGACAATACGCTTGGTCGCTGAATCCTCGTATGAACAAAAGCCTTCGAACATGGAGATTTTTGAATCAGTCCGTAAGGTTGATGCCACTATTGCAGACCGCAGAATTGCTTCACTTGAGGCGATGTGTGCGCAGACACGTCAGACGGATAAAGAGGACCTTGTTTGCCAGCGTATCAAGCATCATATACTAAATGCACCGGACAGTGAACAGTCAAAGCAGCTTTGGATGTATTATTATATTATGTATGCCCGTGAGGAGGGTGCATTTGATGTCAGCGCATATCTCTCCTCGATGGGTTACGGCGAGGCTTCAACCACAGAGGTTGGTTCTTTCCTTACCGGAAGGCTCAACGACATGGCACTTAAGAGATCTTCGTTTGAATCGTTTGTCGGATATCCGATAATGAAGTATCTCTATGCAAGAATGTCACAGTCGCCGCAGTCTATGAACGACGGTAATTTCCTCCATCTGCTCAATAATATCAGAGGACGGGATTATGTCAGAAATTCGGGAATGATCAACCTTGCAAGACAGGCGATTGACAGCAACAGACTTCGTTTCGATCTGCCGATGTTCTTCAAATGCTTGTTCGGCTCGGTTGTAACATTTGCGCTTGCGCTTCTCTCATTCTGGCTTTTGACCATTCTTGGCAAGATTGATATGCTGATTATGATGTCAGTCGGAATAGCGATTTTCATTTTGCTTGCAATAATCGGAATTGCTCTTTTGCCAAGAAAAAGCAAGAAACGTCTAAGGTAACAGGAGGATATTAAAATGAACATTAAAAGAATATTTTGTTTTCTGATGGCGGCAATGCTTATACTTGCGCCTGCCATTCTCACGGTCAGTGCTACCGAAACAGATGCACCGACAAATCAAGCCGCACAAACCACAGCAGCTCCGGAGACCACAATAGCTCCAACTGCTGACAGTACGGATGTAACCGAAGCCACCGATCCGACAAACGCGGATACAGACACAACTGCATCTGCCGAAAATGACACTACCGACGGTACGGGCACTATCGCAGCACCTGCAGATGGCGAGACTACAACACCAGACACAACCGCTCCGACTCCCACGATTGTTGCACCGGTTCTGGTTGATGCAACTGCTAATTTTAAGCACGACAAAAACTCAAAGTATGTTGCAGTTTTATTCGGAAAGGATGAGCAGGGACAGTGGGTTATGCTTGATGGCAAGGACGTTACCGATCCAGAGGCAAAAGAACCCTCTATAGCACTTTTTAGTCCCAAAAACGGCAGTCTGCACGCAACGTTTACTCTCGAAATGGATGAGGACGGCGAATGGAATATTACAGACGAGGATTATTATAACACCAAGCTTCACTATCTTCCGATAATAATCATCACCTTCTTTATAACCCTTGCACTCAGCGTTATCATTAATGTCATACTTATTAAATTACATAAGCGTTAAGGAGAAAAAATTATGAGAAAATGGGGTACTGCACTTCACATACTTATTACCGCCGGCGTTGGCGTGCTGTTCTTTATCATAGGAGAGCTTTTGTTCCCAATTTTAACTGAACTTATATGGGCACCTCTCGGTATTGCGTTGTATTTTGCTCTGTTTGCAGGCGTTATTTACGGCTTTATGTTCTTACTCAACAAAAAGCGCGGCGACTACCAGGGATGGCACAATAAAAATCTCGGCGAGGTTGTTTCGGGCGCATTCAAGAAGGGTGCGATCGCAATTGCGGTTATATTCCTTGCATCCGGCATTTTTGAATTTGTTTATGAGCTTGACTTTTCGAGCTTTAGCATGGGGGATGCTTCGTCTTACGTTTTCGTAATCGATGATTCAGCGTCTATGCTTGGTTCAGACCCGGATATGAAGCGTGTTGATGCAATTAACAATATTATGGAAGATGAAGATTCGGATTTTGAATTTGCAATTTACCGTTTCCACAGTGATGCTGCAAGAATACGCGAAATGGCACCTTATCAGAAGGGTGAGCAATTTGCGTTTAACTCGGATGGATCATCAACAAATATCAGTGCGGCACTTCGCCTTGCGGTGGATGATATAATTTCGGGCGATCTTAAAGCCGGCAATGCACCGAGAATACTTTTGCTCAGCGACGGTGCGGGAAATTATTCGGGAATTGAGGAGATTATTGACGATTGCATTGACAATAATATCGCTATAAGCACGATAAGCTTCGGCTTTTACGATCAAACGCTTGAGGCTATTGCACAGCGGACCAACGGAATGTATGCAGAAGTTTCCGATGTGGACCGTCTTTCGGATGAGATGGGAAAGGTAATCACGTTCTCAAATTCCGACAATCTTCTTTCGGACCGTTGGGGCTTATCGAATGACTGGATATATATGATCATGCGCATCGTGTTCCTTGTCATTATTGGTCTCGGCTTCTCCTGGCTTAAGCAGAAATGCTACTGCAGCGCATATGACCACGGTTATCAGGATAAGGTATTCCTCGTTTCTGCGATACTTTGCAGCGTCGGAGCGATACTCGTTGAGGTTCTCTTTAAGGTGAATCTTTTCAGATACGAGTTGTATGAACACGTGATACGTCTCATATTCTGCATACTGTGGGCGATCTGTCCCGGATTTTTTGTCAGCGGTGTCGGAAACTTCGGTATGTCTGCAGATCAGTACAGCGTTTATAGAAAGAATGTTTGATTTAATCTAATAAAACACACCTTACGGTTTGATTTTTAGCTTGCCGTAAGGTGTTTTATATCGAATCACTTTAAATTCCGTCAGAAAGAATACTCTATAGATATTAAGAGCTTTTGTAGTTACCGGAAGTGTTACTTAATCAATAATATCAGCAACATTCTGCATAGTTGTGCCGACGGTGCGAAGTGCATTACCGGCTCTGTGTGCCATAGCACCCGATCGATGCTTTTTCTTTTGCTTCTTGCTCGGTACGGCGATCATACCGATAGCGCTGCCGAATACTGCGCCTGCAATTGCCGCCTTGGTGACGCCCGTAAATTTGTTTGCCATAAATCCCCCTCCTTTTGCGTTTCATTTCAAGCATATTTTTTCGCATATAAGATAAAATTATATGTGCCAATTTGAGGCTTACAAAATTTACCCGATTAAAGTACAGAAAATCGGCAACTTTTCTATTGACATAATTCGAATAATAGTTTATAATAATAGTAATCTGTAATATTATATCTACTATTGGTAGAAATTTTGGAGGTAATTTATCATGAACAGAGTTTATAATTTTTCCGCTGGTCCTTCCATGCTCCCACTGCCCGTTCTCGAAAAGGCAGCTGCCGAACTTGTAAATTACGGTGATGCAGGTATGTCCGTTATGGAAATGAGTCACCGCTCTCCGGCGTATGATGTTATCATCAAGAAGGCCGAGGCTGATTTCCGCAAGGTTATGAATATTCCCGATAACTATAAGGTGCTCTTCCTTCAGGGCGGTGCTTCAACGCAGTTTGCGGCAATTCCGCTTAACCTTATGAAAACAGGTAAGGCTGACTATATCCTTTCCGGTCAGTTCTCCACCAAGGCTTACAAGGAAGCACAGAAGTACGGCGATGCCAAGGCTGTTGCATCCTCAAAGGAAGACAACTTCACATATGTGCCCAAAACAACACGTGAATCCTTCCGTCCCGATGCAGATTACGTTCACATCTGCTATAACAACACTATCTACGGTACAAAGTTTAACTATATTCCCGACACGGGTGATATACCCCTTGTTGCCGATATGTCCTCCTGCATTAAGTCCGAGCCGGTTGACGTTTCGAAGTTCGGTGTTATTTACGCCGGCGCACACAAGAACATGGCTCCCGCAGGTCTGACTGTTGTTATCGTCCGTGAGGATCTTCTCGGTAATGCTCGCCCCGAAACTCCCTCCATGCTCGATTGGCAGCTCATGGCTGAAAACGATTCCATGTACAACACTCCTCCTTGCTACGCTATTTACGTTGCAGGTCTTGTTTACGAATGGATTCTTGAAATCGGCGGTCTTGAGAAGATGAAGGAAATGAATGTCAAGAAGGCGGCTTTACTTTATGATTACCTCGATTCGCAGGATTATTACATTGCTCCCGTTAAGAAGGAATCGCGCTCGATGATGAACGCTACCTTTGTAACCGGCGTTGAGGAGCTTGACAAGAAGTTTGCAAAGGAAGCTGAAAAGGCAGGTCTTATGAATCTTAAGGGACACCGCAGCGTTGGCGGCATGAGAGCTTCCATTTACAATGCAATGCCTTATGAGGGTGTTGCGGCGCTTGTTGACTTCATGAAGAAGTTTGCAGCAGAAAATCCCAAGGCGTAAAGGTCTCGGGCTTGATTAAGGAGTATAAAAAATGAAAAACGTACAGCTTCTCAATAAAATTGCAAAGTGCGGCACTGATATTTTTGACGAAAACTATACGGTTGCCGAAAATATTGAAAATCCCGATGCTATTATGGTTCGCTCCGCTGTCATGCACGATATGGAGTTTGGCGACAACTTAAAGGCTATTGCACGTGCAGGTGCAGGCGTTAACAACATTCCGCTTGACAAGTGTGCAGAGGAAGGTATCGTTGTCTTCAACACTCCCGGCGCTAATGCAAACGGCGTAAAAGAAGCGGCTCTATGCGGTATGCTTCTTGCTTGTCGTGATATTGTTGGCGGTATTAACTGGGTTAAGAGCGCAAAGGATGATCCTAATGTTGCAAAGCTGGTTGAAAAGGAAAAATCCAAGTTTGCAGGAACAGAAATTAAAGGGAAGACTCTCGGTATCATCGGTCTCGGTGCAATCGGCGGTCCTCTTGCAAATGCGGCAGTACATCTCGGTATGGATGTTCTCGGATGCGACCCTTATATCTCGGTTGAGGCGGCATGGAATCTTTCCCGTGCGGTACATAAGGTGAATACCCGTGAGGATATCTTCAAAAATTCTGATATTATTTCGATTCATGTTCCGCTTATAGATAATCCCGATCCGTCTGTTGCAACCAAGTATATGATAAACAAGGATACAATTGCAATGATGAAGGATGGTGTTATCATTCTTAATTTTGCACGTGATGCCCTTGTTAACGATGACGATATCGAGGCGGCTCTCAAGTCCGGCAAGGTTAGACGTTACGTAACCGACTTCCCGAATGCACGCACTGCAGGTATGGACGGCGTTATCGCTATTCCCCATCTCGGCGCTTCAACAGAGGAGTCTGAGGATAACTGCGCTGTTATGGCGGCAAAGCAGCTTCGTGAATATCTTGAGCTTGGTAACATTGTAAACTCGGTCAACTTCCCGAATGTTTCGATGCCTCACAGCGGTGATGTTCGTATTTGCGTGCTTCACAAGAATATTCCGAACATTATTGCACAGATTTCGGGTGTCGTTTCTGCGGCTAACATCAACATCGAGAACATGGCAAACCGCTCCAAGAAGGATTATGCATACTCCATTCTTGAGATTGTCGGAGATGTTTCAGACGCCACGATGAATGATATTTCGGCGAAGATCTCGGCGATTGACGGTATCATCAAGGTTAATGTTATAAGATAATTTATCCCGCCACCGGGTGGGGAATGTGACAAAAGCATTCGCTTGCACATCGTTAGGTCTTTGAAGATGTGTACGGCGGATGCTTTTTTATGGAGGACGTATGAAATTTAAAAATCCGTTCCGTGATCTGACTCGGTTTGAAGCAGGACTTTGGCTTGTTTCTGTTATTGTTACAATAGCTTCATATATCATTTCACGCGCAGGCGACCTGCTTACAATGATTGCGTCACTTATCGGTGTCACGGCGTTAATATTTGTTGCAAAGGGTTACGTGCTCGGGCAGATTCTGACGGTTGCGTTTGCGGTGTTTTACGGTATCATTTCGTTTTTCTTCAGCTATTACGGCGAGATGATAACCTACCTCTTTATGACTGCGCCGATTGCGATCTTTAGTGTTATCGAGTGGATACGGCATCCGTATGAGGGTACAAAAGAGGTGCGGGTCAGCCATCTGACACCTGCAAGAAAGATTGTTATGGTCGTCGGTGCGGTTTTTGTAACAGTGGTGCTCTATTTTATTCTGAAGGCTCTCGGAAACGCTAATCTTATTGTCAGCACATTATCGGTTACAACGAGCTTTATTGCTTCGTACCTGACGTTTTGCCGAAGTCCATATTATGCGCTTGCGTATGCGGCGAATGACATTGCTTTGATTATTCTATGGATACTTGCAACGCTTGAGAGTATTTCTTATTTGCCAATGGTTTTTTGCTTTGTTATGTTTTTTGCGAATGATATTTACGGCTTCTACAACTGGAGGCGTATGCAGAAAAGGCAAGGAGATAAACTATAGTTTGTTAAGTATATAAAAGAGACCGCTGTATTTGAGTTACAGCGGCTTTGTTATTATTAAACTTGGGCGAGAGCCTGCTCGATATCCGCAATGATATCGCTGACATCTTCAATTCCGACGGAAAGACGGATGAGGTCGGGAGTTACGCCTGCATCGAGGAGCTGTTCGTCTGTCATCTGACGGTGTGTTGTGCTTGCCGGATGCAACAGACAGGTGCGTGCATCAGCTACGTGTGTAACAATAGCACCGAGCTTAAGGCTGTCCATGAACTTGGTTGCTGCCGCACGTCCGCCCGCAACGCCGAAGGAAATAACGCCCGATGAACCGTTTGGCAGATATTTCTGTGCAAGCTCATAATATTTGCTCGATTTGAGTCCCGGATAGTTTACCCATGTAACCTTATCGCTTGCTTCAAGGAACTTCGCAACCTCCATCGCATTTTCGCAGTGACGCTTTACACGCAGATGGAGTGTTTCAAGTCCGAGGTTTAAGAGGAATGCATTTTGCGGTGACTGGATTGAGCCGAGGTCACGCATAAGCTGTGCGGTTGCTTTGGTGATATAACCGCCCTTGCCGAAGTCTTTTGCGTAGGTGACTCCGTGGTAGGAATCGTCGGGAGTTGTCATTCCCGGATACTTATCTGCGTGCGCAAGCCAGTCGAAGTTGCCGGAGTCAACGATTACGCCGCCGACTGCGGTTGCGTGTCCGTCCATGTATTTTGTTGTGGAATGGATAACGATATCTGCGCCGAACTTGAACGGATTACAGTTGATCGGCGTTGGGAAAGTGTTATCGATGATGAGCGGTACACCGTGTGAATGTGCCTGACGTGCGAATTTTTCGATATCGAGCACTATGAGAGCCGGGTTTGCGAGAGTTTCGGCGAATACTGCCTTGGTGTTCGGCTTGAAGGTTGCCGCAAGCTCTTCCTCTGTGATGTCGGGATGTACAAAGGTTGCATCAATTCCCATACGCTTCATTGTTACAGCGATCAAGTTGAAGCTTCCGCCGTAGATTGCAGACGATGCAACGATGTGATCTCCTGCGCCGAGGATTGTGAACAGAGAGAAGAATGTTGCCGCCTGTCCTGAGGAGGTGAGCATTGCCGCAATGCCGCCCTCAAGTGCAGCAATTTTCGCCGCTACGGCATCATTTGTTGGGTTCTGCAGACGGGTATAGAAATATCCGCTTTCCGAAAGGTCGAAAAGTCTGCCCATCTGCTCGCTTGATTCGTATTTGAAGGTTGTTGACTGGTATATTGGCAGAACACGCGCTTCGCCGTTTCCGGGTGTGTAGCCTGCCTGGACGCAATTTGTGTTAATTTTATAGGACATTGTTATCGCTCCTTAATAAAATATTATATCAGTGTTCTTCTCCGGTTGAATCATGATCAGTATCGCCGTCGATAAACTCACGCATACCGATGTGACGTTCAAGACGTTCCTTTTCAATCATGTCGGAGAGCATATCCTTTACCTTTTTCGGATTTTTTATATGCAGTATGTCAAACTCGGGACTTGTTTGATCGCCGGAGCAGCAATGTATAGTTCCGAGACCGAAAATACGCTCGCCGAGTGAACGCTTCAGAGTAATGTCCGTGATGCGGTAAAGACGGATCTCATCTTCAACGCGGCTGAAAAATCCTTTGTCGATGATAAGCTTTTCTTCTTCAAGGCGGTAACGTGTAAACGACCACGGAAGTCCTAAAAAGGTTCTTTTACGGTCTGACCAAAGTATGGTTTTTTCGGTGTTCATATACGTGCTCCTTTCAAGTTGTTATTTCGCCGGTTTATAGCCGTCTTTAAGTGTTACAACACGGTTGAAGGTTTCGGGATTCTTTGAATCGACACAGAAGTAACCCGTGCGCACAAACTGGAATTTTTCTCCCGGTTTTGCATCGGCAAGCGAAGGCTCAAGCTTTGCATTTTTGATTACTTTCTTTGATTCGGGATTCAGATAATCGGTGTACTCTTTATCCTCGGGAAGCTTTGAGGGATCTTCAAGCGTTAAGAGGTTATCATAAAGCACGACATCTGCCTCTACTGTATTTTTTGCGGAGAGCCAATGGATCGTACCTTTGATCTTACGTCCGTCAACAGGGTTTCCGTTGCCTGTTTCAAGGTCGGCAGTTGCGTGAATTTCCTTTATGGAGCCGTCTTCGTTCTTGATGATCTCGCCGCATTTGATGATATATGCACCCATGAGACGTACCTCGCCGTCGGGCTTCAGGCGGAAGAACTTAGGAGGCGGTACTTCGGCGAAATCCTCTGCATCGATATAAAGCTCACGTGTGAATTTCACGCCGCGTGTGCCCATTTCGGGATGCTGCGGATGATTTGGAAGCTCGAAGGTTTCTTCTTTATCCTCGGGATAGTTATCGATTATAACCTTTATGGGATCGAGCACTGCAACACGTCTCGGCGCAGTTTCATTAAGCTCATCACGTATACAAGCCTCAAGCAGACGCAGATCAACAAGGCTATCCGATTTTGCAACGCCGATACGTCCGCAGAAGTCAACGATGGATGCACCTGTGTAACCACGGCGACGCATACCGCAGAGTGTTGGCATACGGGGATCATCCCAACCGTCAACCTGACCGCTTTCAACGAGTCCGCGTAAGAATCGCTTCGAGAGGACGGTGTTTGTGATGTTGAGTCTTGCAAACTCGATCTGACGCGGCTTATGGGGAACACTTACGTTTTCGATAACCCAATTATAAAGCGGGCGGTGAATCTCAAATTCAAGCGAACAGAGGGAATGTGTGATGCCCTCAAGTGCGTCCTGAATCGGATGCGCGAAGTCATATGTGGGATAGATACACCATTTATCGCCGTGACGGTGGTGGTGCATATGCTTGATTCTGTAAATAACAGGGTCACGCAGCCAGAAGTTACCCGATGCGAGGTCGATCTTTGCACGAAGCGTATACTTGCCGTCCGGAAATTCGCCGTTCTTCATTCGCTCAAAAAGATCGAGGTTTTCTTCCATGGGACGCTCACGCCACGGGGATTTTGCAGGATTCTGCAGGTCGCCGCGATATTCGTCCATCTGGTCAGCGGAAAGCTCACAGACGTATGCAAGCCCTTTCTTTATAAGTTCGACTGCATATTCATAGTCCTTTTCAAAATAATCCGAGCCATAGAAGAAGCGGTCCTCCCAGTCAAAGCCGAGCCAGTGGATATCTTCTTTAATAGCGTCAACGTATTCGGTATCCTCCTTGGCAGGGTTTGTGTCGTCCATACGGAGGTTACATTTGCCGCCGTACTTTTTTGCCGTACCGAAGTCGATTGCAAGAGCCTTACAATGTCCGATATGCAAATATCCGTTAGGCTCTGGCGGAAAACGTGTGTGAACGGTATTTACCTTACCCTCGGCGAGGTCCTCATTTATAAATTCTTCAATAAAATTGGAAGCTTCAATAGCCATTTTAGTAATCCTTTCGTTTATAAAGATGCGATCATTGAATTGATTCTTGATATGGTACGGTCTTTGCCGAGAATCTGCATTACCGTGTAAAGATCGGGCGCGTTCATTTTTCCTGTGACTGCCACGCGGATGAACATACTGATATCGGCAACGCTACCCTTGAATGAGGTGGGATCAGCCTTATATGCTTTCATATCGGAAGCGAAACCAAGCTCGTCTGCGATTGCTTTCACCTTGTCGAACCAGATGTTCATATCATCACCCACGTCGTATGTCGCGATGAATTTTTCGAGAGTTGCCTTGATATCGTCTTTTGCGAAATTATCGGGTATTTTATCCTCAAAAACGAAAAGCTCGTCATAGAAGAAGCCCATATAAGGCTTGGCATCTGCCCAGGTCGCAAGATCCTTTCTCGGTTTCTTTCCGCCTCTGCCGATTGCAAATATCTTCTCTGCAAACGCTTTATCTGCGGCGAGTAGCTTTCCAAACTCGGGATCAAAGGAGAGTGCCCATTCGGTGACCTTATCGGTAACTGTCTTTGCTTCCATTCTTGAGATGACATTCTTTGATACGTCGTTTAACTTATCGAAATCAAACAGACAGCCCGAGGTTGACATTTTCTTGATGTTGAACGGGAAATCGGTATAGGGCTTATCGGGGTTCTGCATATGCCATTCCTCATAGTTTGAGTTAAGGAGCGTCATGATATATTCGCAAACTGCCTCGGGACAGTAGCCCATGCGTGTATAATCATCCATATTTGCGCCCATGTCACGCTTAGAGAGCTTCTTTTTGTTGCCCTGTTCATCAAGCTTCATTATCTGCGCAATGTGCATATACTTCGGGAGCTTAAAGCCGAGAGCCGCAAAGAGCTGTATATGCTTCGGCAGACTCGGGAGCCATTCCTCGCCTCGGATGACGTGTGTTGTTCCCATTAAGTGGTCGTCAACGGCGTGTGCAAAGTGATATGTCGGTATACCGTCGGACTTCAAGAGGACAAAATCCTCATCGTTTTCAGGAACGTCGATGTTACCCTTGACAAGGTCTGTGAACTTCATCTTCTTTTCGGGATCTCCGAGTGCAAGAATACGAAGCACAAACGGATGCCCTGCCTTTAAATGTTCCTCAACTTCCTCTATGGTAAACTCACGTCGCGCAAGCATTTCGGCACGTTTTGCTGCTGCCTCCGCCTGCCA
>JAZNFB010000343.1:0-4111 GCA_045588895.1 Candidatus Flemingiibacterium sp. | reverse complement strand
CTACCGCGCAATGGATGCTGCAAAGACTCTCCAGGAGAAATACAACATCTCCGCAGAAGTTATCGACGCACGCACCATCGTTCCGTTCGATTACAGCAAGGTTATCGAGTCTGTTAAGAAGACCGGTAAGATCGTTATCGTCGGTGACGCTGTTGAGCGTAACTCGGTAATGAAGGATATGGCTGCGAACATCGCAGAGTTTGCATTCGATTACCTCGATGCTCCTCCTGTAGCTCTCGGTTCTCGTAACTGGATCACTCCTTGCTACGAGCTCGATGCAGAGTTCTTCCCGCAGGCTGACGGTATCATTGATATCATTCATGAAAAGCTCATGCCCATCCCGGGTTACGTTGCAAAGACAAACTGCAGCGACGTTGAGCGCATGAACAGAAGCAAAGTAGGTCTTTAATTTATAAAATTCATGGGGTTGTCTTTCCGGCAGCCCCTTGGTTTTCTTCTGATAAAAAATGAAACTCTACATAAACACCCATACCGATCCATATTTCAATCTTGCATCTGAGGAATATCTGCTGACTCATGCCGATGACGATATCATCATGCTCTGGCGCAACGAGCCATCGGTTATTATCGGCAAGAATCAAAACGCTTTTGCGGAGATAAACTTTGATTTCACTAACGAAAATAATATAAAGGTCGTTCGCAGGCTGACGGGCGGCGGAGCGGTTTTTCATGACCTCGGAAACGTCAATTTCACGTTCATTTCACCAAGCGGCGGCAGACTTGCGAGCGGTATACGTGAGGGCGGACTCGATTTCGCACATTTCACCGCTCCGATCATAAATGCACTTCGTTCACTCGGGATTGATGCGTCACTTTCGGGCAGGAACGATATTGTCGTAAGCACCGAAGACGGCGAGCGTAAGGTTTCGGGAAACGCACAGTGTGTTGTTGACGGCGTAACGCTCCACCACGGAACACTTCTTTTTTCGGCAGAGCTTTCGCGATTGCAGGGCGCACTCAACGTCGATCCCGCCAAGCTTAAATCAAAGGGCATTGCGAGCGTACGAAGCCGTGTGGCAAATATACGTGACCTTCTCGATAACGGCACAAGTATGGCGGACGCGGCGGCGTTTGTAACATTCCTCTCGGAGTGGCTGTCGCATGAATTTGCGTGCACGGCGGAAGAATTTACGGGGCAAATGGAGAATGATATCGCCCGGCTTGTGAAAAGTAAATATTCAACCGACGCATGGAATCTCCACCGTTTCGGCAGCTTTGAGAAAAAACGTCACAAGCGCTGCGATTTCGGCACAGTCGAGGTCTTATTCAGCGTAAAGGACGGCATAATTGCAGAGCTCGCAATCAGCGGCGACTTTTTTGGCGTACGTGACGTGTCGGAGCTTGCCGATTTGCTGCGAGGCGTCGAATATTCCCGTGCCGCGATTGAAGAAAAATTGCAAAAAATACAGATTTGCGACTATATAAACGGTGCAGATTCGGGGATTTTAACAGATTTATTATGCGAAATTGATACTATTGCATAAATGTTACATTTCGTTAATGAAAAGTTCACTCCTTTTAAAGAGAAATATATTAAAATATTAATACAGTGTATTATAATTTGATTTTGAAAGGAAATGTTATTTATGAACAAGCTTAATGACGAAAAGATTGATTTCCTCTTTAAGGGTATCCTCACTCTCGAAAATGTGTCTGAATGCTATAGCTTTTTTGAAGACCTCTGCACTGTTGCCGAGCTTCAGGAAATGTCAAAGCGACTGCTTGCGGCAAAGATGCTCAAGGATAACTATATCTATACAGAAATCGCAGAGCGCACAGGCCTTTCAACCGCAACAATCAGCCGCGTAAACCGTTGCCTCAAATATGGCAGTGACGGTTACATCACAGTTCTTGACCGCCTTGAGCGCATGAAATAAGACGTGAAGGCTTACACGTCACTTGCTCCCGTATACGACCGTCTTAATGCGGATATCGATTACTCGGCATGGGCAGATTATATCGAGCGTCAGTTTGCGCTTCACTCGAAAACAAAGCCCGAGAGTATACTCGACCTTGCCTGCGGTACAGGTAATGTAACCGTTGAGCTTGCACGCCGTGGGTACGATATGACGGGAGTTGACCTATCCGAAGATATGCTCGCCGTTGCACGTAAAAAATGTGACGGGGAGCGTTTTCGTCATTCCGTGCTTTTAATACGGCAGGATATGACAGAGCTTGAGCTTTACGGCACTGTAAACGCAGTTGTTTCATGCCTTGACAGTCTTAATTATCTGCCCGACACATCTGCGCTGACACGTGCCTTTTCTCATGTACACAACTATCTCGATCCCGACGGACTTTTCATCTTCGATATGAACGCTCCGGCGAAATTTGAGAATATCTACGGCGATAACGCATATATCCTCGAGGATGAGGGCGTTTTTTGTGCATGGCAGAACGCTTATAATAAAAGAACCAAGCTGTGTGACTTCTATTTAAGCATCTTCACCGAGTGTGACGACGGTAAATGGCGGCGTTTTGACGAGGAGCAGAGAGAGCGCTGTTATTCGCTTAGAACGGTTAAAAAGCTGCTTTGTGAAACAGGATTTGAGCTGTGTGCGCTCACGTCGGATTTTGACGGCGCAGAGGTGAATGAAGACACAGAGCGATGGTTTTTTGTCGCACGGGCGAAAAAATAAAATTTTCAGGAATTTAAAATGAATCAGAAATCAACTATTCTGCGTGCAATGACCAGAGACGGAAGTGCACGTGCATTTGTAATAAATTCAACCGATATGGTAAACACCGCAATCGGTTACCACAAAACAACGCCAACAGCATCCGCTCTGCTCGGCAGAACATTAACTGCGGCATCAATGATGGGAACACTCCTCAAGGATAAGGGCAATACGTTAACGCTCAACATCCGCGGAGACGGTCCTGCAAAGAATGTCATCGCAGTTTCCGACTATGCAGGCAACGTAAAGGGTTATATCGCCGAGCCGTATATTGACATTCCGAAAAAATCAAACGGTAAGCTTGACGTTTCGGGAGCAATCGGAAGCGGAACACTCGCGGTTGTCAAAGATATTGGGCTTAAAGAGCCGTATTCGGGCATGATAAACCTTGTCAGCGGTGAGATCGCAGAGGATATAACGCAGTATTTTGCGGTGAGTGAGCAGACGCCGAGCCTTTGTGCGCTTGGTGTTCTCATTGACCGTGACTACACTTGTAAGGCAGCAGGCGGTGTTCTCGTTTCACTGCTTCCGTTTGCGGCGGAGGAAACTATTGCACAGCTTGAAAAGAATGCCGAAAAGCTTTCGAACATCTCGCGTCTTTTTGACGAAGGCAAGAGCTGCCAGGAGGTACTTGACATCGTACTCGAAGGAATTGAATACGACCTCTTTGACGAGCTTGATGTCGGTTACGCCTGCGACTGTTCACGTGAGAGATGTGCACGTGCGCTTGTCAGTCTCGGACGTGATGAAGTGGAAAGCGTTCTTGCCGAATGCCGCGACGAGGGAAAGCCAGAGGAGATACAGTTCGAGTGTCATTTTTGCGATAAGAAGTATCTTTTCACAAAAACAGATATAGAGAAAATGTTTTAAACGGTGTCCGGCTGTGACTTTAATATATACAGTCAAGTTTTTGACGCAGTTGCATATATATGTAAATAAGTATTAAAATGAACAGATTTAAAATACTTGCCTGCGACCTTGACGGTACACTGCTCGACAGTACTTCCAAGGTGAGCGAGCGCAACATTACGGCTATCAAAGGAATCACAAGCAGAGGTGTACATTTTGTTCCGTGTACAGGACGTACATATGCAGAAATTCCCGACGCGGTGAGACAAAACAAGAACGCACGGTACATCATAATGTCAAACGGTGCGGCGGCGCTGGATACCAAAACCGGAGAGAGATTGTTTTCGCGCTGCATTTCAAATGACACGGCAAAGCGAGTTTTCGACACTCTCGCAAAATTTGAAACGCATCTGACTATCCGTCACGATGGAAAATGTACTATAACCGACAGTGTTCCGATTGCGTATGCGGCAAAATACTATAATATGTGTCTTGGTCACATTGATGTCCTTGAAAACTATGCCGTTTCTGTTCCTGATTTTGACAATTGGAAATATTCTGCA
>JAZNFB010000342.1:0-11295 GCA_045588895.1 Candidatus Flemingiibacterium sp. | reverse complement strand
GAGCCATCACCGAGAATGCCATGTGTACGGCAATTGAGGATTCCATCACACTCGGAGCAGACGTGATACTAATCGCCATCACCGATATGTATGACCTTGAGGACGGTGCTTCAACCGAAAAGATAAATGAGCTTATCGATAAAGCGGAAAATGATGGCATCATCGTCGTAACTGCCGCAGGAAATGCCACAAGCTACGGCGTCAACAGTATATTCGACCTTGAACAGTCAATCAGCTATACAACGACTGACAAACCCGATGTCGGCACGGTAACCTGGCCGGGAAGCATAAAATCAGCCCTCTGCGTTACAAATGCCGTAAGCAATACACTTAAAAATGACTGTTTTACTCTTTCTGACGGCAGCCGCATCCCCTATTCCGATTCAAATTCAGTTTTTACCGATGCAACAGGCGGCAAATCGTTCGCATCATATTTTGATGGACGCATGCTTGAATATGTGATGACTGACGGTATCGGTACTGTCGAAGAACTTGCCGCAGCAGGCGAACTTACAGGTAAGCTTGCCGTGATAAACAGAGGTGACATCACGTTTGCGGAAAAAGCCACAAATGCCGCAAGTCTCGGCGCAATCGGAGCTATAATTGTTGACACTGCGTCAAGTGCATCATCAACGCTGACTATGAGCATGGAGCTTACCGGTGCGCCCATCCCGGCAATTATCGTTTCAAAGGAAGACGGTGCTCTTCTTGCCGCCTGCAAAGACAAATCGATCACCGTAAAAGCGAGCGACACCTTTGAAACCAAGATCTACGAAACGCCAATCATTGCCGAAAACACTGCATACGGAACAACATCCGAGCTGGAACTCAAGCCGGACCTCGCCGCGATTGGAACAAACGTGTGCGCTGCAGCAACCGACGGCACCTACGGCTACCTGACTTCAACAACAGCCGCGGCCGCAAAGGTTGCCGGAATGTCCCTGCTTGTCAAAGCACGCTACGCAGATATCTTCCCTACTCTCGAAGGATCGGAGCTTGCAAGTCTCACAAAGGGTATCCTTGTAGCGTCCGCAGAGCTTATGTCACCAACATACAGCGTTGCCTATTCACCGCGTATTCAGGGCGGAGGAGCTGCGAATCTCGAAGCCGCAATGAACACAAATCTGCTTCTTTTGTCAGGTGACTCATATAAAATCGAGCTTGGTGAAAACAATGAACGCACGCTCAATTTTGAAATTACGGCATATAACCTTTCAAGACTCAAACGCACATTCAAGCTTGATGCAATCGTCGGCTCTAACGGCATCTTTGAGCTTCCTGCCACATCACTTGATTCAAAGGATGACGAAAATCCTCTTTCAAAGCGTCTCGGCTTTGCACCGTCCGACACTGTTTCTTTCTCTTTGCCTTTCACTGCCTTTATGAACGCATCTGTGACAATTGAGGACGAAGACTCACAGCTCAACCTGTTATCAGACAGCTACACAGCACACAGATTCATCCTTGAAGCCAATTCAAGCAAGACCTTCAAGGTTAAAGTAACGCTTGACGAGGAAACCTATAACATTTACAAGGATCACTTTGAAAACGGCTTCTTTATTGAAGGCTTCATGCGTCTTCGTACAGGAAACGACACCGCTTCCATTCCTTTCATGGGCTTTTCGGGAGATTTCGGCGCAGCACCTGCCCTCGACGCAGATATATACAGCGGTGATCAGGCAATTTATGAAAACACTTATTTTTATCTTGATGTGGCTAATTCAACATCCGATCACTATCAATACAAGCTTGGCAGAGTCATAAACGAATCATCTGTTGAATACAGTGAAGACCGTCTCGTTTTCTCACCGGTCAATGCCGGTCAAAATTCTTCCGTAATGCTCAATCTTTCGCTTCTTCGCTCAGTGTACGATGTCACCGTTACGGTAAGTGACAGCGATGGGGAGATAATAAACGCATCGGAATATGAAAGTCTTATGCGGACATATACCGAATATTCCTCGGGAAGAATTAAAAGTCCAAAGCTTTATATCTGGAACGGACGTGCCAAAGATAACTCCTCATATATCTATCCCGACGGCGACTATACAGTAACCGTAAGCTACCGTACGCCGGGCGCAGAGGAAATCAAAACATTTTCATATACGCTTTCGCTTGATTGCACCGCTCCGATTATACAAATCGCCGAGCTTATTACCGAGAGCGAAAAAACACTTCTTAAATTGAGTGTTACGGATAATTACAGTGTGGATACGGTCCTCGTTTCCGACGGTGAGAATACGGCAATATCGGTTTCTGATGACGGCACATACGATATAAGCGAGCTTACGGGAAAATATATCTATGTTGACGTTTCCGATATAGCTATGAATTCAACGGTCATCCGCCTTGATAACCCGAATTATACCGAATCCGACGACTGACCTCGTTCACGAATCACCGAAACGGCTATAGATAATCCGACAGGCAAAAGTAAAAGCCCGAAAAAGCCAAACAGCTTGGTTCCGACGAACATCGCCATAAGCGTAACAAGCGGATGAAGTCCAACCTGCCGCCCGACAATTCTCGGCTCGATTATATTGCGTATCACAGTTATCGCCGTCCATAAAATGATCAGTCCGATGCCGTGTACTGTGTTGCTTTGTAAAAAATCGATCACTGCCCATGGGATTATCACAATACCTGTTCCAATCGCAGGCAGAATATCGAGCAGCGAAATGAGAAAAGCATAAACCGCCGCATTTTTCGTACCGATAACCGAAAGACCGAAAAAGAGCTCTGAAAATGTTATCAGCATGATAAGTGCATAAGAGCGGAGATATTTTACAACTGTAACAAAAAACTTGTCTCTCATATCGCTCATCACCCCGACTGCTTTCTTTGGTAGTCGGGATTTTAATATTCCGAGAATGTTTTCATAATCGGCAATGAAGAAAAAGCTTGATATCACCGAGAAAAACAGTTCGATTATAAATCCCGGTATCGCCGCGACAAACCCTGAGATTTTAGATAGCAAACGAACAGAAATATCCGAAACTGCTGTCCCGAGTGAGGTCTTTACGCCCTCAAACAAGCTGACAAGGTCCTCTGAAAATTCACTCACTCCCTGACCGTCGATCCGCGATATTATGCCATTCACCCATTCAAATATGCCGGCAATAAAGGGCTCAATATTTTCCGAATATATCGTCGGAAGTCTTCCCGAGAAATCACCGATCAGAACAGTCAGCTTGACAACACCAAGTGCCAGAAGCGTTCCAATTGTTGCGTAAAAGATCAGCAAAATCAGCACTGAGGTCGGTTTTCGTTTCATGGAAAATTTATGACCTAAGAAACGCACAGCAGGACTCAGCACTGCGGCAGTCGCAAAGCCGATGATAAACGGCAGAATAACGAAAACGGCAAACCTGAGAATAACATACAAGGTTGCGGCGATGGTCAGATAATAGAGCGCGGATATGATGAAGCTTTTCTTTTTTTCCGTATATATCCCCCCCCTGAAAATCGTTACAGTATATTATTACTCGGTGCGAAGACGTATATTCCGATAAATAATCCAAAAATCAAATAATATTCACAAAATGTTCAATGTTTGCCCACAATAGTATGGTAATATAAAATGTGATATTAAAATATATTCAGGAGGACTATCATGTCAAAAAAACAAACTTCAGCTGCAAAACGTAAATCCGGTGACACCGGTATAATTGCAGCACTCATAGTTATTGCAATTGTCGTTATCGGCATTTTTGCAGTACTCTTATTCCAGTCTATTCGCACAAACACCGGTTCTTATCTGCGCTCTGAAATTGCGGCATCAACAAACAACACCGCAGCAGAGGGCGAAGAAGACGACAGCATCTCAATTGACGGTGCAATGATGAACTATTTCTTCAACGACTATTATAACGACTTCCTCAGCTATTACGGAGATTATATTTCCTATATCGGACTTGATCCGACAGTTTCCCTCAAGTATCAGTACACATCCGAAGATCAGACCGAGACCTGGTTTGATTATATCATGAACGGTGCAACACAGAACGTATCCGGTCTTCTCACTATAAACAAGGCGGCAATGGCAGAGGGCGTTGCTCTTACCGATGCTGAAAAGGCAGCTGTAAAGGCACGTGCTGATGGAACCGACACCAAGCTTTACGGCAAGGGCGTAAATAAAACAGATATTTACAATGCAATGTGCATCGAAGCTCTCGCATATAAATATCAGCTTGCCAAGGAGCTTGAGCTTGCTCCCTCTGAAGAAACAATAAACACATACTACGAGAACGCTGCTAACAACTATAAGTTCGTTGACGTGCTCACCTTCTCCCTTAATTATATCGATCCTGAGGCAACAGAGGAATCGACCGCAACTCTCACAAAGGAAGAGGCACAGGCATATATCGATAAGTTCGCAGCAGCTACCGATTCGGAAAACTTCAAGGAGCTTGCAAGAGAAGCAACACTCGCAGCAGAGCCCGAAATCCCCGAGGAAGACCTCAACAACAAAATCGATGCACTTGAAACAGTCGGCAAGACTTACAGCGATGACGATTTCTCCAATTGGGCATTCGGCGAGGAAGCTACTGAAAATACAACCTACACCGTGGATGACGAAGAAAACGCTGCATTCACCGTTTATATGCTCACAAAGGCAGCTTACCGTTCCGAGGATGACACCGTAAATGTCCGCCACATCCTCTTCCTTGCAAGCGAAGAAAAAGACATTAATAAGGAACACAAAAAGGCAGAAGACATTCTCGCAGACTTTAAGGCAGGCGAAGCAACAGAGGAAGCGTTTGGCGTTCTCGCTCTTGAATATTCCGAGGATACCGGCTCTTCTTACAGCGGCGGTCTTTACAACAATGTTGCTCCCGGCGAGATGGTTGAAGCTTTTGACGCATGGTGCTTCGATGAAAGCCGTGTTGCAGGTGACACCGGTATCGTTGAAACAGAATACGGTATTCACATTATGTACTATGTCGGCGATGGTCTTAAAGACTGGCAGGCAAGCGTTTCCGTTGATATTCTCAATGAAACACTTAATGCTCTGAGCACACAGTGGTCAGCATTGTATACCGTAGAATTTGATCCTAACGTCCTTGCGGCAATCCCCGGCTGATAAAAATTAATAACAAAAAGAATCACCGTCAGGTATACAAAAGCTTGACGGTGATTTTGTATTATTCGGAAACTAAAAAACAAAAAAGCCCTACCGAAGTAAGGCTTCTCGTATGGGGTGAATGAAGGGGGTCGAACCCTCGACCTCCAGGGCCACAACCTGGCGCTCTAACCAACTGAGCTACATCCACCATCCTTGAGCAAACAAGTCACTATGGACCTGCACTGCCGTTATCTCAACCCGAATATTTTTACATCCGGGATTTGGCGTACCCGGAGGGACTCGAACCCCCGACCTACTGCTTAGAAGGCAGTTGCTCTATCCGGCTGAGCTACGGGTACATAAGAATTTGCTCAATCAACATACAATATTATACACTATCGTATCTCGTTTGTCAAGGGGTTTTATAAATTTTTCGAACATAATATTTTCGGATATGATACACGAAAATTATGTCAATTTTGCCGAATATAATAAAGCATAACCAATCAAAAACGGCCACCCGAAAATGAATGACCGTCCTCAATATCAAATTTAAACCTTGACCCTTGCCCATTTGCCGCCGGAGAAGCGTATAAGCATAAACAGAAGGCGCAAATATTGGTCGGCACACATCGCAATCCATGCACCGATAACACCAAACGGCAAAATATAACACATAAGATATGTCATCGTCGGACGCACAAGCGCAATACAAACAAGGCTGACAACCGCCGCATATGTAGTGTCACCTGCACCGCGCACACATCCGCTGTAAATAACCTGCGATATCTGTGCAGGCGTTATTGCGGCGAGAATAAAGAGTATCTTAACACCGTTGCTCACAATAACCTCGGCATTCTCTTCGCCCTTGGACATAAAGAGATTTATCAGCACCTCGCCGCCGAGTGTAAACAACAGCATCAGGAGCACCGCAATACAAAAGCCGATACGCTGTGCCGTTTTGCCGTAAATGATCGAATAATCGGGACGGCGTTTGCCGAGATTCTGTCCGACAAGCGATGACGCCGCAACTCCGAGACCGTCGCCGAAGCAGAAGGATAGGTTTACAATACTCATACAGATCGTATGCGTTGCAAAATCGGTCGTACCAAGCTCGGCAATCATTTTGGCAACAATGAAGAAGCCAAAGCGCATAAACACCTGCTCAACCGCTGCGGAGCTTGAAATTTTACAAATCAGTTGAATATCCGTCTTTTTGAATTTGAAAAGCGACGAGGGACGAAGATGTAAAAATCTATGCGGATGGGAAACCGAATATATCGACATCGCGCATGAGGTCATGTTACCGAGCATCGTTGCAATTGCCGCACCGGTGACTCCAAGCTTCGGGAAGAAAAATAAACCGTTTATAAGCAGTGCATTGAAGCAGCAGTTGACGATATTTGCGGTCATGTTAGTCGTCATCGATATGCGTGTGTTACCCGAACCTCGCTGTGCCGCATTGATTATAAGGCTTACCGACGTAAAGAGCATACCGATCATGGTTATACGGAAATAAGTGGTAGCCATTCCGATAGTATCATCCTCTGCGCCGCTGAAACGGAGAAGTGGTTCGGCAAAATATATCGCCGTTCCGACAAGCAGCACCCCGAGAATCATACAAAGAGAAAGCGCCTGTGCAAGTGTTTTGTTCGCGCTCTCGCGGTCATTTTCGCCCTTACGTCGGCTGACGATCGCCGTAACGCCGATATTAAGCGCAAAGAACACCGCATAAAAAATAAATCTCGGCTGGCTTGTAAGTCCAACAGCCGCAACAGCATCTGTACCAACCGTGCTGACCATTATCGAGTCGATAAAATTGACAAGGCCTAAAAGAACAGATTCCATCGTCGCAGGCCATGCAACCTTTATAAAGCTCTTATAAAATTCCTTTGTGTTATATTTATCCTGCTGCTTTTGCGAGGGCTTCAGCATATGATCCGGCGCATAAACCCGTCTTAACAGTTCCACTTAGACATCTCCTGTCCTGCGGAAAATATCCGCTTCTATTATTGTAGCAGATTTTTTGTCTTTTTGCAATAGTTATCCAAAAAATCTTATTTAGGCTTGAAAAATTCATATTTATGTGGTATGATATACTTATAAAAAGATCGGAGGTGACGGTATGCGCCTGCAGGAATCGGGAGAAATGTATCTTGAAACGATATATATTCTATCAAAAAACAACACAAATGTCCACTCAATCGATGTTGGCGAATATCTCGGCTATTCAAAACCCAGTGTCAGCCGTGCAATGAGCATTTTGAAAACGGGCGGATATATAACAATGGCAGCCGACGGCACACTCAGTCTGACTACGCTCGGGCGTGAAATTGCCGAAAAGATTTTTGAACGCCACACCATCTTGACGGCACTTCTCGTTTCGCTCGGTGTTGACGATGAAACCGCCGCAGAGGATGCCTGCCGACTTGAACACGATATAAGCGACAAGTCCCTTGATGCAATAAAACGCCACCTTGTCAAGGAAGGTAAAATATAAATAATATGGAGCTGTCCGCCAAAAAAACGGGCAACTCCTTTTTGTTATGCGGATTTAGCCTCTAATGAAATAGACAGCGGCAGTAACCGTTCTGCCTTATGCCTTAACTGTTTCAGGCTTTAGCGTAGCTTTGGTTTTCGCTCTCCACAGTGCTATTCTCTGCTGCACTGCAAATATTATCCGCAATAAGAGCTGCATCAACTGTCTTATAAACGCATCCGTCGCCAAGCTCATCAAATATACCGCTCTTATCAAATACTTTTCCGACCGTATCATTCATTCCACAGAATACAATTCTCTTGCCCTGTGCTTCGTATTCGCCTACAAGCTCGCCAAGCGTTTCAACCGATGTGATATCAATATCGGGTACACCTCGCAGCGATACTATTATCTCATCATGTTCAGACAGTGCCTCAAGCTTGCCCGTCAGCTTGCCGATATTTGCGAAGAACACGTCTCCCGTAACGTAAACAACAACGCCATCATCATGTCCCTTGCCGAGCTTGCCGCGTGCTTCGAGGCGTTTAGCATCAACCGGTGCGGATGTAACATTAATATGCGCCGCGTTCTTGATGAACACCATCAGTGAGAATATGATTCCGATAACAATTGCAACAGTGAGGTCGAAAACAACAGTCGCAATCATCGTGATAAGGAACTGCAATATCGCGCCGACGAATTTCTTTTTGAATATGTACTTTATCTCATGCCATTCGTTCATGCGCCATGCGGTTACAAGCAGTACTCCGCCGAGTGCCGACATCGGAACAAGCGACATAACGCCGCCAAGCAAAAACATCGCCGCAAGCAGCCACAGTGCATGGAAGATACCCGTTAAGCGTGTCTGTGCTCCCGATTTTATCGCAACACTTGTACGTGCAATTGCCGCCGTTGCCGGAACACCACCGAAAAGCGGGATCAATATGTTTCCGACGCCCTGTCCAACAAGCTCTATGTTCGCGTCAAACGGCTCATTCTTCATTCTCGAAGCAGAAGCACCGCAAAGCAGACTCTCGATCATACCGAGTGCCGCAACGGTAAGCGCAGACGGAAGAAGCGTCATAAGAGTGTCAATATTAAGTCCCGAGAAAGAAAGCCTGTCCGATAAAAACAGAGTTTTCGGAATCTCGCCGACAGTCGCAACACCATCAAAGCGGAATATTACATATATAACAGTCGAAACAATGATACCGACAAGTGACGACGGCACCTTCGCATTCCACTTCTTCGGCCAAAGAATCATTATTTCAACAACGATAATTCCGAGAAAAAGCGTCCAGAGATGCGGAGCAAAGCCGAGTCTACCGTATGAAACAAGCTTTTCGATAGCCGTGGTGCCCTCGGAAACGGTTCCGAAGAAGTTATCGACTTGACCGAGCGCAATTATAACAGCAATACCCGATGTGAAGCCGGTTATAACGGGACGCGGTATCAGCGAAACTAACTTACCGAGCCTGAAAATACCGCACACAAGCAGGAGCACTCCGGCAATAAGGCAAACAACGAATACGCCGTTAAGACCTATAGCTTCATTTGCGGCAATTGTAATAAGCACGGCACTCATCGCACCGGTCGGACCGGATATCTGGAACGATGCACCCGAAAGTGCGCTTATAACAACACCTGCGATAATGGCCGTTATAAGTCCCGATGCGGCAGTCGCACCGCTTGCAACACCAAACGCAAGCGCAAGCGGAAGTGCCACGGCGGCAACCGTAAGTCCGGCAAGCAGATCCTTTATGAGCCTCGAAGCGTTATATCCCGAAAACTCCCGTTTTAACATGGATGTGTAGTTCTTAAACATTTGACAAAACCTCAACTAATACAGTGAATTTATTATAAAATTGCAAAATCATAGCAGTACGCCTACCATCCGTGTAAACGTACTGCCGTTTTGTTTTAAAAATCAGTCTACCTTAACAGTCCAGCCGAGAGTGTCGGGCTGCTTACCCCACTGAATACCTGTGAGGTTATCGTAGAGCTTGTGTGCGATCTCTCCGATTTCGCCATTGTTAATGGTCATCTTGTTTCCGCCGCGGTTAAGCTCGCCGATAGGGCTGATTACAGCTGCTGTACCTGTTCCGAATGCTTCGTTGAGCTTGCCTGTCTTATAAGCTTCCTCAACCTCATCGATGGAAAGACGGCGTTCTGTAACCTTATATCCCCAACTCTTTAAAAGCTCGATGCAGGACATACGTGTAACGCCGGGGAGGATAGAGCCTGCCTCGGTTGTGGGAGTGATAACCTCGCCGTCGATAACGAAGAATACGTTCATCGCACCAACTTCATCAATATACTTGTGTTCAATACCGTCAAGCCAGAGAACCTGCGCATAACCAAGCTCCTCTGCCTTCTTCTGACCGATAAGAGATGCCGCATAGTTACCGCCGCACTTTGTAAAGCCTGTACCGCCCTTGACAGCACGTACATACTCCGATTCAACGAAAATCTTAACGGGGTTGATGCCTGCCGCATAGTAAGAGCCAACGGGCGAGAGAATGATCGCGAAAAGATATGTTTTTGCAACGTGTACGCCAAGGTGAACGTCGGTTGCAATGATGAACGGACGAATGTAAAGAGAGGTACCATCCTTAACGGGAACCCAATCACGATCAACGTCAATAAGAGCCTTAAGTGCGGTAATGCAGTCATCAACGTCAACTGCAGGAATACACATACGCTCGTTTGTGCGGTTCATACGCTCAAAGTTCTTTTCGGGACGGAAAAGCTGAATCTCACCTGTCGGGGTGCGGTAAGCCTTGAGTCCCTCGAAGATCTCCTGGGCATAGTGGAAAACCATTGTTGCGGGATCGAGCGAAAAATTCTGATAGGGCACGATGCGTGCGTCATGCCAGCCCTTGCCCTCGGTGTAATTCATTAAAAACATATGATCGGAATAAAAGTTTCCGAATCCGAGCTTGTCCCAATCGGGCTTTGCCTTGGGAGCGGTTGTTCTTTCGATTTTGATATCTAACATTATTTCTACCTCCAAAAATATATTACATTAAAATATATTATACAACAGTTGTCACAATATTTCAAGATATCAAAATAAATAAATTTCAAGTTTTTTTTGCGCCTATATGAGAAATGTTTACAAAAAAACGCATAAATATCCGAGCGAAGGCAAAAATAGGTGCGTGACAAAGCTTTACATCAACATATATTTTGGAGGTAAAACATGAAAGAATACAATGAAAAGCTCTCACGCGGTGTCAGTGCAGTTCTCGCCGCATTCATGCTTATCGGTATCGCAATTCCCTGCCGTGCCGAATATAAGCTCTCCCCTGCTCTCGATATCATCGCCGATGAATATAAGGTTGCAAAAAGCGGTCTTATCGGAACTGATATCTGTTTTGACAAATCCGATTTCACCGAATCGCTCGGGATAAGCTCTGTTGGCAAAATTACAGTAACCTCACTTCCCGAAGGCACACTCGGCAGACTCAAGCTCGGAACACGGTGGGTTGAAGTCGGACAGACCATTTCCGAAAAAAATCTTGACTCGCTCAAATTTGTCCCATTCGGAAGCAATGAGATCGCCGCAACATTCAGCTTCTGCCGCGGAGGTGACATTTACGGAACCGAATATGAATGTACGGTTTATACGCTCAAGACTGTGAACACTGCCCCTGTTATTGAAAACACACGCAGCGTCAGCACAACCGCCGATGCCTATTCGGGAGTGACATATTACGGCACTATCAAGGCAACCGACGCAGAGGGCGAC
>JAZNFB010000341.1:0-2663 GCA_045588895.1 Candidatus Flemingiibacterium sp. | reverse complement strand
CGAAAGCGCACCTGATTTTCCGGTTCTGAAAGAGACAGCACCTCCGGTATAAGCCATATACAAAGTGTGACCAGTGCGGCGATAACAACAAGCACCGCAATAATTTTAAAGGCAAATGAAAGCTTATTCTTCATATGCGGTGTACCTTCCTGCAAGACCGTCCGTAAGCGTTACCGTGCCGTCTGTTTTTATAAGAACGGCTTCAAAATCGCTGTATGGCTTATAAAGCTCAAGTGCGGCATCGTGACCCATAACGAAAAGTGCCGTTGAAAGGGCATCGGCATATGCGCCGCTATACGCATCGGATTTGCGCATCCATACAAGAGCAGAGGCAAGATCACTCTCGGCAGGATATCCTGTCTTCGGATAGATTATATGGTGATAGCGCACGCCGTCATATTCGGTATAACGCTCATATGAACCGCTGACGGCAACAATTCCCGATTCAAGCGAAAGTGTACCGATCAAGGCGTCAGGTGAGAGGGGGTTTCTCACTCCGACCTTCCAAAGTGAGCCGTCTTTTTTACTGCCGACAAGGGCGATGTTACCGCCGAAGCTGACAGTTCCAACAGCGTTATTTTCCGTTAGATACTCGGCACATTTTCCAAGAGTATATCCTTTTGCAATACCGCCGAGGTCGATTTGAATATTGCTATCATAAGGAACTCTTGTGAGTTGATAGCTGTCAAACATAAGCTTCTCCATGCCAACGCAAGGTAACAGAGACTGTATTTCGTCATCCGTAGGAGGAATCCAGTCATTTTCGGAGTGTGTAACATTCCAAAGCTTGACCAGAGGGAATACGGTCACATCAAATGCACCGCCCGATATTTCCCAAACCTCAAGGGCAACGCGCAGTGTGTCATAAATCTCCGGGATATCTTCAATTATGAGCCTGCCCGAATTATTAAAGGTGGAAACCTCACTTGTCTCAGAATAAGCCGAAAACAAATCTTCAGCCGAGGAGGTTATATTGTTACATTCTTCAATCAGTGCATTTGCATCGGAATGTGTTACGTCATAGCTTATAACGGTGTCCATCATAAATTCGGAATGGGTGACACGCACACTGCCGCAGCCGACAAGCATGAGTGAGAACAGAAGTATTATTATAAGCAGACGTTTCATAGTTTATCTCCGATACGGTTTATAATTATCTGTGATGAAATACCCGTGAGAAGTCCCGACGGTATCGCCGCAAGCAGCAGCCAGCATAGCATTGTTACAGGCGCAGTGGTCGATAGCAGAATACACGCGGCGATGACTTGTCCGATATTATGCGCCGCAGCAGAGAGGACGGATATACCGACAAGTGTTATTTTTTCTTTTCTGTAAAGCCCGGGAAGCAGGGCGGAGACTGTATAAGCAAAAAGACCGCCGAGCAGGGAAAAGGCAAATGATGTTACAGAGCCGAAAAGCAGTGAGGTTATAAAAACCCTGCAGAGCATTACGGTAAGTCCGCATCGTCTCGATTTTAAATAAACACCGAGCGTCACCGCGATATTGGCAAGTCCGAGCTTGAATATACCAAGCGGAGGTAAAAGTGCTTCGATATATGAAAGTATCAATGCCGCCGCAAGAAGCAGTGAATAAACAGCAAGCGTGTGTGTACGTTTAACCTGCGATTCCATCGAGCACCTCGCCGTCAGCATTTGTGACGCGTATAACCGTTTTTGCGGGAAGGCAGACTATTGTTTGATTTTCTGACGATATCGCACCCATTGCCGCACAGAGACCGTCCGGGCAGGTGTGTGACGTAACCCTTGCACTGCCGTCTTTTATTTCGATGGTGAGCGTGTGTGAATTGGATGAGACGGTGTGTGTGGCGTTATTATCCAAAGGGAGAGAGTATGCTCCGGTGTCGGTTGTTATGAGAAGTGATGCACCGCTTTTGGGTGTAAGGAGCGGCAGGGCAAAAGCAAAGGCAAGTACCGCAACTGTAATGACAGCCGCAAAGTCAAAAGGCTTCAGCTTCAATCAAACACCCCCTGCAAGCATAGTTATAACATTATAACTTATTAATTATATCATATCCGCACGTTTTTTGCAATAGCGTTGATGTAAATATTCTTAAATATTAGATTAAAAAAGATATTCATGGGGATATAATGAACAAATTGTAAATATACAAATTTTCCTTGCTAAAACTATTGAAAAAATCGGAAAAATAGTGTAAAATATATATACCCATGTAAATGTCCGGGCATTAACCCTGACATAATTCATTTATTTTTTGGAGGATATACAACAATGGTAGTAGCCGGAGATTTTAAAAACGGTATAACATTTGAGATGGATGGACAGGTCCTGCAGGTCGTTGAATTCCAGCACGTTAAGCCCGGTAAGGGTGCGGCATTCGTCAGAACAAAGATGAAGAATGTCATCACGGGTGCTGTTACAGAGCGTACCTTCAACCCCACAGATAAGTTTGAAAACGCAATCGTTGAAAGAAAGGAAATGCAGTATTCCTACAACGACGGCGATCTTTACTATTTCATGGATATGGAATCCTTTGATATGGTTCCTGTTGAAGCTGCAAAGCTTGGCGACAACTTCCGTTTCGTAAAGGAAGAAATGATGTGCAAAATAGTTTCCTACAAGGGCAACATCTTCGCTATCGAGCCTCCGATGTTCGTTGAACTCGAGGTTTCCGACACAGAACC
>JAZNFB010000340.1:0-2078 GCA_045588895.1 Candidatus Flemingiibacterium sp. | reverse complement strand
TGACATCACCGAGCAGGTAGCTTTCCTCCGCGGAAACGCCCATCGAACAGGTGCCGAGGGTTGCTGCGGCGAGTACCGCACACAGCAGCTTTTTCATTGTCTTTTTCATAGAGATCCTCCTCTCAATCTTTCAGCCGTGTTGTTTGAATCGGAACGAAGCGGCTGTCTTCCATGTCCCGGTATTTGGCTCACGGTTTCACACTTTGCCCGTAGGAGAGAATTGCCGTACACTATTTTCGTTGTTCATATGAAGCCGGAATGAACTATAATAGAATCATGCAAGGCATATTCCCCTTACAGCTATATATTACCATATATAAATACAATAGTCAATATTATATTGCGTTGTATAGTATAGAACAAGAAAAATTCATGAAACCGCACAAATCCAAAACATTAGATGTGTGCAGTACGCACAAACAAATTATACAAACAACGCTTGAATTGTATGATGTGCAAACGATTTTACTTTGGATAAATTCAGTCAACGGTACAGAAGTCTTGACAAAAAAACACTCCATATTTTCCCTTATTTCAGAAAAAATACGGAGCATTTTATCCTGTGCCTTACGAAATCACACCGCCGGCGCTGCAGGATATTGTTAAATCCTGAGAAACAGTCTATGTAGTAATCCCCAATACTTTGTATTTCATCGTGACGGAGCCATATGCACTCTTTCCGCTTTTATAACAGGAACGGCTGTCTAAATGCCAATTGGAATTTTCAATCGTATAGGAATCATATACCGATGTACAGCTCGATGTTGTTCCATTGTAAGTAAACGTACCGCATATTTTTATTCCTCGATACTCTCGACCTCGACGACTTGACCATCAACATAAGTCGTTATTGTTCCGGTTCCCGATCCGTTTTTCCACATTTCCATCAGAATGAACCCAAGAAAAATCAGAAAACCGATTGCCACAATCAGCAACGGAATCAGGATCGCCTTTACAATAGAGATTTTTTTCTTAATGTTCGACGCGGATTCGTTTTCCAGAAATGCGTCTGCAATTTCTTTTGGTGTACCGAGTGCGTTCTGTAAATCAGAAAAAGAAGCTGAAGTGTGTGCTTCCAGATAATCATCAATATTATCCGAAAAAGCTTTTAAAAATGCTTTTTTCTGTTTCGCGGGGCATACCAAAAGAGTTTTAATATTGTTCAAGTATTTATTTCGTTCTCGTCGGCTGACTGACATGATACATCCTCCCTATATGCCAATATTCTCGAAATCCCTTCGGTAATATAAAGATACTCCGCTTTGATTTCATCAAGATACCGCTCACCCTCGGCTGTAATATGATAATACACACGTGTACGTCGTTTTCCAACCAGAACCTGTTCATCGGTAATCAAGCCTTTATCAATCATTCGGTACAGAATCGGATACATGGAACCATCTTTTAACACAAATTTTTCTCTGCTCAGCACACGCATTTCCTGTAACAGTTCATATCCGTACATCGAACGTTGCTGTAATAAGTGTAAAAGAACCATTTCGACTGTGCCTCTTTTTAAATTTTCCCGAACCTGCATAGCAACACCTCTTTTCATACAGAATCACATAACTTTGTTTTATTATATCAATTATATCGTTTGTTGTCAATACTATATGTTGCAATCTATTTTCTTTTTTAGCTTGAAAAGGCAAAACCCTATCTGCGGTATCAGTATGAAAATTCGGCACCAGAGTGGAAAAAACTACGCAAGATCGAATTTGCGATGAACAAGGAGAGTTTTAAAGATTATTTGCTTGATGAGACAGTCAAGTTCCATTAAAATAAATAAGTACGTAACATCAATGCTTGACACGCAGCATTTTTATATAACCCTTGACAAAAAGAAACGAATGTTCTATCATGTAATCAGACCCTATGCAGAGTACGGGTCAACCAATCAAGAACGCACATCACATACATAGGCTACCCCGCCAAGATATGGAAAGGATGATGTGCATGAGAATTTGTGATTATCACAAGCAGGATAACAAAAGCGTTCTTGATTTGCCTACGCCATTGGAGCTGTACAAAATGGGGCATACCGCCGAGGAATATGATGAACTCGTTTCTTTCTATTC
>JAZNFB010000339.1:0-5428 GCA_045588895.1 Candidatus Flemingiibacterium sp. | reverse complement strand
GCTTGCCGATATACTCAGGGAAAACGATATCGTTTGTGAATTTTCCGATCCTGATTATACGGTTATGATGCTGACTCCGGAGCAGGATGATCGTGTGCTTGACGGTATCCGTTTGGTGTTAACGTCACTGAAGTCACGGGCGGCGATTGTCTCATTACCGCCAAAAATCGGCAGACCGAAACGGGCAATGACACCGAGAGAGGCGACTTTTTCTCCGTGCGAGAGAATCAGAACCGAGGATGCGCACGGACGTGTACTTGCAAATGCCCAAATTTCCTGCCCGCCTGCGATACCGATTGCGGTCTGCGGTGAGGTAATCGACGGTGACGTTATTGCGGCGCTGCGGTATTACGGAACTTTTGAAGTTACGGTAACAAAATAAAAAAGCCCCGTTGCGATAGGCTTTACGGAGCTTGGAACGATAGATTATATTAAGGAGATTGCTATGAAGATCCGTATAAAAGCGAAGAATCGAATGATCGCAGTCGGACTTGTTATTGCCGCAGTGCTCGCGCTTGTTTATACGGTATTTTTCTTTAACAGCCTCGGTATCAGCGTCGGTTATTATCTGAATACGCTTGACGGGCCGATGCTGATAGAGGGTTATTCTCCGATGAGCATGGTGCCGCCTGCGGAAAACACGGGTATGTTCGTTGGAATAGAGCGCGGACAGAAGTTGCTTGTGGTCCACGGTGCCGTTGACGAGAGCTATCCGTCAAGAACGAATGTGTATTTTATCATAAAGCTCGGCAGTGCTTCGCCCGATAACATTCCAAGAGAGGTTATCGTTTCGCTGACGGGACTTGGCTGGCTTGAGGAGGATGTTTTCATCGAATAAGAATATCCGAATCGGTTAGATATTCACGCAGAGCCTTCATGCTGTACTTCTGATGTGAGCTTCGACACCATGCGAGGCTCACGTCGATGTACATTGGCTCATTCAGCGGTATCGGAACAAGCTCGGTGTCCGTTTTTATAAGACTGCGGAACATGAAGCCAACTGCGATGCCGCTTGAAATCATACTCATGAGGGTTGAGAGCTGATTTGTTTGAAGAAGAATATTAGGTTCGATTTTGTCCGCTGAAAAGCGGTTTTTTATTTCCTGCGTCTGGAAAAAGCTGTTTTCAAAAAGCACAAGCGGTTTATCTGCAAGCTCGGTGGGACACAGACTCGTCCTTTTAGCAAGCGGATCTTCTCTCGAAACACAGCAAACGATCTCAAGTCTGCCAACCTTGAGGGATGACAGCTCCGTATCAAGCGGACGGTTATGCGGCAGGAACACCATATCAACAAAGCCTTCAGAGAGCTTGCCGCAGAGCTCGTGACGACCGCCTTCTGTAATTTCAAGGCGGATATCGGGGTTGCTTTCGCGAAAGCCGTAAAAAAGCTCCGGCAGGACAAGCGAGCCGATCATGGGCGGTACACCGAGACGGAGAATTTTACTCTCGCTGCCGAGGTCGTTCATAATGCCCTCGATTTCGTCAGCGCGGCGAGTAAGTTCGAGGCTCATTTTATATAGGGTGTCGCCCTCGCTTGTCAGTGTCATGCCGTTGTGTCCGCGCTTAAAAAGCGTCACACCAAACTCTGATTCGAGCGATTTTATTGCCGCAGAAAGTGACGGCTGTGAGATGTGCATATGCTCTGCCGCCGCCATGACGGTTCCGTATTTGCAGACTGATTCGAAATATTTGAGTTGAATAAGGTTCATGTAATCACCGTTGCTTTCGTTTTATTTGGTATGTGAATATGTAGTTTTTTGTGCAGAGCGTGACCATGGTTTTCCGCACCGGCGCTCGTGTACTGCAGCGAGGGGGGCAGAAACCAACTCTCGCCGTAGTTTTCCGCTCCCTCGAATTACGCAAAGCCCGAAGCGGTGTGCTTCGGATGTTGACACCTCATCCACCGCTTGCGCGGTCCCCCTTCCCCTCGAGGGGAAGGCTTTGAGTTAGTCAAAGCAGCAAAAACGATGTGTTTCGGTAAAACGAAACTCACTTACACGGGCAAACTTTTTTTCAGTTAAAGAAACAATGAAGCTACAGAGCCGCCGACGAAGCTGGCGGCGGAGAAACAGTTAGGGCAAACAAAGCGAATTGGAGCGCAAGCGACTGAGCGCAAATCGGGCGAGGCAAAGGAAAGAGGGGGAGCTCGAGGGGGATGGAAACCTTCGCGGCAGCGTTGGTGTCCGCCCCTCTCGAATTACGCAAAGCCCGAAGCGGTGTGCTTCGCCCTCTCAGTTTCGCATACGCACAGATGTTTGCATCTGTTACAGCTTTCTCCCAAAGGGCGAGCCACCCTCTCAGTCTCGCATCCGCTCGACAGCTCTCCCAAAGGGCGAGCCTAAATAAGTCCTCACCGCTATCTTTTGTACCTTTCTACAAAGGATGCGACTCTATGTGAAGTGGCTATATATCCATTATATAGCTTTTTCCTATACTTGTCAAGCAAATATCTATTTTACAAATAAAAATATAAATGTTATAATAATAACCGAAGTAAACATTTCGGAGGTGTAACAATGAATACACATAAAATAGCAGTTATCGCCGGTGACGGTATCGGACCGGAGGTTATCGCCGAGGGCGTTAAGGTTCTTGATGAGGCGGCACGTATCGATGGCGGCTTTAAATTTGAATTTACCTATTTCCCATGGGGATGCGAATACTATAAAGAAACCGGCAGAATGATGGCAGAGGACGGTATTGACGAGCTTCGTAAATTCGATGCAATATTTCTCGGGGCAGTCGGTGCTCCGGGAGTTCCCGATCATATTTCACTCTGGGATCTGTTACTCGTTATCAGAAAAAGCTTCGACCAATATATCAATCTGCGTCCCGTAAAGCTGCTCCGCGGCGCGCCGACACCACTCAAGGATACACCTCGTGAGGATATCGATATGATATTCGTCCGCGAGAATACCGAGGGAGAATATGCAGGAAGCGGAAGCTGGCTTTATAAAGACAAGCCGAATGAGGTTGTTATTCAAAACGGCGTATTTTCACGTGTCGGCTGCGAGCGTGTGATCAGATATGCATACGAGCTTGCAAAGTCACAGGGCAAAACGCTGACGAGCATCAGTAAGGCAAATGCACTCAATTATTCGATGGTGTTCTGGGATCAGATCTTCGAGGAGGTTGGTCGTGATTATCCCGAGGTTAAGACATATTCCTATCTCGTTGATGCGGCAAGTATGTTCATGATTAAAGACCCGGGACGCTTCCAAATTGTTGTAACATCCAATCTTTTTGGAGATATATTAACAGACCTTGGTGCGGCAATTGCAGGCGGAATGGGACTTGCGGCAGGTGCAAATCTGAATCCGGAGCGAAAATTCCCGTCTATGTTTGAGCCGATTCACGGTTCTGCGCCCGATATTGCAGGTCAAGGAAAAGCAAATCCGCTTGCAACGGTTTGGTCTGCAAGTCAGTTACTTGATTTCTTTGGGCATGAGGACTGGGGCGCAAGGCTGCTTGACTGTATCGAAGAAGTGCTTGTCGAGGGTAAGGTCTTAACTCCGGATCTCGGCGGAAATGCAACAACGTCACAGGTGGGCGATGAGATTATAAAGAAGATGAACAGTAAATAAGCATACAATAAAAAAGCTGTCTGTACCAAAAAATACAGGCAGCCTTTCTTTCTATTTGGAAATATAAACGCAAACGGGACGAATATCATTAGCAGTTATACCGCATGGATCGGTAAGCGTGATGCGGCGTGACTCTCCCGGAAGAAGATCGAAATATTCGTCGGAAAGCTTCGCATCGGCACTGAGATCAAAGTGTACCGCATGAGCGAAAATATCTGAGGAAACTGTGAACGATATCTCATTCTCGGTGAGCGTTACATCCGAAACCGCAAGATTTGCCTCACGGGGAATGTTAAGTTCACGAAAATCAGCCGTGCGAAGAATGACCGGCAGCACATCCGTTTCATCGGGATGCGCATAAACAGCACCGTTTGTAAGATCAAGCCCAGCAAGCGTTACCTTGCCGACAATCATAGTCTTGGTAAACGCCGGAAGTGCAGCCGTGATCTTTTTCGTATTACTGTATACGCCGCCAAAGCTTACGTATCCGATTGTGAGATTGATGGTACGCTCACTCGAAGTGTCGTTTGAAGCGTAAATAAGAGCTTCGTTGCCGTCACGCTTCATAATAAGACGTGTTGGGGAGTATGCACGGCGCAGATAGTGATAAACAGGCTTCGGATCTCCGTTATGATCCATCAGGCTGAAGCCAACCTCACCGAAGCCGTCCGTCAGACACCAGAGTACACTTCCGCCGCAGCCCTCGTTAATACGTATTTTGTCAGCTGCATACGAAAGTAGCGTTCCCTGGAAAAGTCCGCCATAGAGACAGTATTCTTCAAGTGAAAGCTCCTTTTCGCCGGTGTAATGCTTGTATATGCCGTCACGTACAGCAAAACGCTCAAAGGTGTTTCTGTGATGCTCAAATGTTTTAAAATCGTTATATTTGTCAGCACCGCCGAGATAGCCTGCAAGAACCTTGGCAGACGGAGGACCCATGACACCACACTCGGTTATGAATTTGCATACCAGTGGGTCAAAGGATTCAACCGAAATGCGGTTCTGCTGATTCTCGGGCGAGAGAATAAGGAAAGGATAATAGTGCTTTGCGCCGCGCTCGTCAACCTCCTGCTCCTCAAAGCCGCCCCACGGTGTACAGCACTGATAATCGACAGAAGCGACGTGAGCATGATGAAGCCTTGGAAGCAGCTCGTTATAGAGATATGTGCCGCCGGTGTAAATTGCGGGATCCATTTCGTTAAAGTAGTTTTTGCCAAGATAACTTGCAAGTAAACCGTGACATTCTCCGTTACCGATCCACATTGCAACACATGGATGGTTGCGCAGACGGCGAAGCTGATATATTGCTTCAGCCTCAACCTCACGGCGAAATTCTTCAAGGTGATCGGGATATGCACCGCAGGCAAAACAGAAGTTTTCAAATGTCATGATACCAAAACGGTCACAAAGCTCGTGAACGTAATCGCTCTGGTACATATAGCCGTCCCAGAAACGCAGAATCGTGAAATTTGCGTCTCTTGCGGCACTTATGAGCTTATATTCAAGCTCTCTTGTTGTTCTTGCGTAGATAACATCCGAGTGAATAACGTCCATGCCCTTGCAGTAAACACGCTTGCCGTTTACGATGAAATAGTAACAGCGCTCGTCACTGCTCATCGGTAACTGTTCACGGCGGACGGTGCGGATACCGGTTGTGATCGTTTTTTCATCCTCTGCACCGTAATTGTTAACAGCGTGTACACGCGCATTGTAAAGGGGCTGCTTTCCGTAACCGTTTGGCCACCACAACTCGGGATTTTCGAGGGTGAAGCTGAAATTGCAATAGTTAACTCCTGCATTTGCGAGGAAATTCAGCTTTGCTGTATGAACGATCTTACCGTCAA
>JAZNFB010000338.1:0-6399 GCA_045588895.1 Candidatus Flemingiibacterium sp. | reverse complement strand
CCGTCTGAAAAGAGCATAACTGTCGTCTGATTGCAGGCATCGATATCAACAACATTTCGGTAAGGCTCAACGTCACACTGACCGCATGAATTGTAGCCTGTTGCCACAAGCGTTCCGTCTGTTTTGAGTCCCACCGTGAAGCGCTGACCTGCCGCAACCGTGACGATATCGCTCCATTCGGATACGTCACACTGACCGTATGTATTATCGCCAAGTGCGCTGACAGTACCGTCTGCATGGAGAAGAACGGCATGATCCTTTCCGAGAGTGATCTTTATTATGTCGTCGTATTTGGGGATGGTGTAGGGAACGGTTTCGCCCTTCACAGGATGTGCACTGACACTTCCGTCGCTGTGGAGAACGAGGATCAGTTTTTCGTTCATGTCGATTGAAACTGCATCCGTAACCTTTGAGCCGGGAAGCTTGACTGTTCCGTCGCTTATGCAGTAAATCTGTTCATTCCATATTGCAATGGGCTGGGAATGATATGTACGCTTTTGCGCTTCTGTGAGCATAGGGTAAATGATTGCAAGCTCTGCGCGTACTCCGGCGTCTCCGGGAGAAGTGCCTGCGTCAAGAGTTGTCATTGTTTCGACTTCGGGGTAACGCTTTGAGAAATAGATTATACCTGCATTGTCATTGTTGAGAATGCAGCGTTCTATCGCGGCATTCAGCGCATCGCTGTGAGATTTCTCAAAGGTCGTGATATTGACAAGCTCGTCGATAAAGGATGAAGCATCTTCATATTTATGATTGGAAATATAATAGTTAAGTGCTTCCTCAAATACCGTGTTTTCATAATTATCTCTTGTCGCCGCGTCGCGGATCTCGCTTGCGATTCTCAGCGCATTTGCGTAGTCGCCTCTGTTTTTCAGATTGTTGCAGATGATTTGTATAATCGACGTAAATTTATCGTCATTATCAGTCTTTTTTATAACGCGGAATGCATTTTCATTTATTTTTCCCGTATTTACGTCGATAACGGTTGAGGTCGCATAGTCAATGACAAGATCTGTAAGCTCATCATTCGAGGAACCGTACGCATAAATAAATGCTGTTTCAAGATCATTTGCGCCGAGATAATATTCAACCGCCTTTTTGCATACCCGATTGAGTACACTTTCGAAATCCGAATCATATGCGATCTTGTAGGCTTCGTTGTAGCGCTGTTCCTTTATAAGCATATCGGCGGAATTTTTAACTCCGAGATAACGGTAAAGCGCTATACCGCCAATTATCTCCACCGCGAACATGACAACCATTACAGAAAGGATAATAATAAGTCGGCGACGCTTTTTTTCGGGTGAGAGCTGTGATTTTTTCTTTTTTTCGGGTGTTTTCTGCGTGCTTGATTCCGGTTGAATGGGAGATGCATCAGTTTGATTTAAAAGGGCTTGCGCAGTCGGCGGCTTCTTAGCTTTCGGACGGCGAATCAGACGGAACTGAGAGGAATCGAATACTAAAATCTGACCGCTCGAAAGCGTGATTTCGGAGATGTATGCAGAACATCCGTCAACCGTCATATGAGAGGGAACACTGCCAAGTATAGTGATAAGCTCGCTCGAATTGAGGTCATCATCCTCATAAACATAGCTACTGAATTTATGCTCCTCATCCGGCTGGTATATCGGGAGATTTGAAAAACGGTATCTGAAGGTGAAGCTCTTTATGTCCACCGAGAGATCACGTTTTATCACGATACGCATCGTATCCTGCTCGCCCGGAGCTTTTATGAGCGCGATGGAATGAATCCATGCAGGTGTTTTTTGCTCAGGCCCAAGCAACGGTACGGGGAGGAGAGTGATGTTTTCGTTTAATGTATTTTTATCTGTTTTACTCATGTTGCCCTCCCTCATTTGATAACTTCGGTTTCTGCGGGAACAAGCGGGATCGTGTCAATCGGATGGTCTGTCGGAAGATAGTTTCTTGTGTTGACGCACTGGAAATGCCACCATTCGGAATTTATGTATGTAAAGCCGCAGGAGGTCATAACGTCTGTCATATAATCCATATTACGGCGCTGCTCATCGCTCATGGTTGTGCTGTTTCTGGCGGATTCAACAGTAAATGTGTGCATAGCTGTTGGCATATCAAGTTCTTCGCCTGTTGCGGTTTCTATGAGGGATATATCAAGAGCAGTGCCGCGGTCATGTATACCGCCCATTCCGCGTTTTGGATCAGCAACCCACTTGTGAACCTGAACAACGTCAAACCAACGCTGCTGAACCGATGTAGGACGGTAAGCATCGTATATTACAATCGTATAACCGTCATTCCTGAAGATTTCTATCGCTTTGATGAGCTTTTGCAGAGTGTCGTACTGTATCAGGCAAAGGTTACGCTGATAAAAAGGCTCGCCTATTGATGTATCGTCGGTTGAAAGCTTCATCGAGACCTTGACGTCGTATTGTGAAATCTCTATTCCGTCATTTGAAATTTTGGTTGATTCATAAACCTTTAAATATTTGCGTATATCGACAAGATGAGAATATGCGCTGACCATATTGCCGGCATTATCGGGAGCGAGACCGGTTTCAATCGGAAGCTCGGCATAAAGTGAGCTGTCGCTGTTTATCGTATGGAGAAAGCCGTCCTTGGCGTATCCGAGCAGGATCTTGGCTGATGAATATACGGTTGCCCATATGCTGCCCTCTTCGGGCTCGACGAGGTAAATACGCTGTCCCTTCTTGAGGGAATCGTACGGTGTATCATCGGTTCGGGTTCTGTATATTGGCATATCCTCAATGAGCGTCATCGGGAAATACGTTGCATCGGAGGGAATAGAATTTTCCTCTTTATTTGTGCTTGAAACTATAGGCGCACCAAGCTCACCGAAACTGAATGCTTCGGCAGGAAACTCGATTCCGACGTGTGCCTTAACGTCAAAATCCTCATATACGTGATTTTTTGCTTCCTGCGAAACCGCACAGGAAGACATTAATGTGCAGTTTAATGTGAGAGCCGAAAAAAGCATAAGCGAAACGGCTCGGCTGTTCTTTTTCATGGAACGTGATTCACTCCTTGTTTGCTGTGTTTGCAGTTGAATCGTAACTCGGGTTGAGTGTGTTTATATATCGTTCAGCTATTTCAATAATTACGTAATCTGCCTCACTGTAACTGTCGAGACTGTACGGCTTGCTTCGGTCAAAGGTTGAGGTTTCGGTGACTGAAGCGAAGAAGGGTATCATCGCATTTGCAAATGAGTCGCGGAACATGATAAGCTTGCCGGTTCCTTTACCGTAAGAGGTTATTTTTTGCGCCATCATGCTCGAATATGCCTCTTTAAAGGTGAATTTTCCGCTAAAGTTATATTCCGTGTTGTCATCATACATTTCACGCTCAGGGAAAAGAAGTGCATCAAGGTCACCGGGGAAATCGGACACCGCTTCCTTGCCGTATTCGGAAAAATCGTCAATTGGCATAGAGAGCTTATTTGCAATTGCTTCGACCGCGATACGTGCACCCTCGGCATTCCAGTGTGTGTCACGCTTATGGTAAACAAGCTGACTTGATTTTGCTTCGATAAGTATCGGACGCAGATCGAGATAGGGAACATTACGCTCATCAAGCGCACTGTATAAACGGTCGAGATTGCCCTCACCGGTGCTCATGATGTAACGCGAGGGCATCATTTCAGAATAAATACTGTTTTTGTTCGGAGCGCAGACGAAAAGAAATTTCGCGCCGATATCGGTCGCATCGCTGTACATCCCAAGCAGAAAATCGGCGGCGGCATCAATATCCTCATCGCTCATCTGTGACTTTCCCATATAGTCGTTGAGTGTTTCTCCGAAAAAGAGGAAACCGTCCTTGCCGACGACAATCTGATCGTTACCCTCTGAAAAAACACCGGTTTTGATTGCCGAAAAAAGATCGACAACCTTATTTCTGTATGCAAAGCTCTTTGAAAAATATTCCTCAAATTCAAGACCGAACTTTGAGTTTACGGATACATTTGGTTCTTCGGTCAGAAGCTTTGGCATTTCGACTCCCTCTGCCGAGCTTGACTCATTTGCCGCGCCGGGAATCATCAGCCCGAGCGAAAAGAATGCGCAGGGAATAAGGATGAGCGCGCAGTAAATGATTGACATTATCTTTTTCATATCGCGTCTCCTTAAAAGTTATAGTAAATAAACGGATTGAATGAGGTTGAAGCGAGAGTCATAACAGAGAGTGCGAAAAGGGGAAGTGTGATAAGATAACCTGCTGTGTCGTAAACGGTGGAAAGTGTCTGGTTTTTTGAAAAAAGTTTTTTTATGGTCGGAACAACGGGAAGCGCGAATATAACACCGAATACGAGCATCATAACCGTATAGGGTGAAAAGAGATACAACGCATCTGCCGCTCCGCCTGCGAATGAGAACATCCTGCCGATATAATTTACGGCAAAGCCGATGCTCGGAGAATTGAATACGACAAAGCCGAGACAGACGGCAAGCAGCGTGTACACATGAAAAAGCGGCTTGAGGAGCAGTTTCTTTGTCCATTTTTCCGCACCTGTCACCTGCTCAAGCATCATGAGAAGTCCCTGCCACATACCCCAAACGATGAATGTGAAGTTCGCGCCGTGCCAGAGTCCGGTCAGAAAAAATACAGACAGACGGTTTATAACGGTGCGTGCCTTGCCGTGACGATTACCGCCGAGCGGAATGTATACATATTCACGGAACCAGGACGTAAGCGAAATGTGCCAGCGTTTCCAAAAATCGCGGATTGAAACGGCACAATATGGGTAATTAAAGTTTTCAAGCAAGGAAAAGCCGAACATGGAAGCAAGACCAATAGCCATGTCGGAATAACCGGAGAAGTCGAAATAAATCTGAATACAGTAGCATATCGCGCCCGACCATGCAAGCAGCGAGGATGGAGAATCAGCGCCGAATGCCGCAGTGGCAACAACGGCAGCAGTGTTCGATATGAGCACCTTCTTTGAAAGACCGTAAATGAAACGACGTATACCGAGTGCGGTTGTATTTGGTGTGACGGAACGGTTTGCAATTTGTTCCTTGATATCGCCGTATTTTACAATCGGACCGGCGATAAGCTGAGGGAAGAATGAGATATAAAGAAGCAGATCACCGAAATTTCGCTGTGCTTCGGTTTTTCCGCGTTTTACATCAACGACATATGAAAGTATCTGGAAGGTATAGAATGATATACCGACGGGAATGGAATCTACGGCGATACTGAAATCGGTTGAGAATGCCGAATTAACAAGCGAAAGTAACCATGGTACATATTTGAAAAAGCCGAGTATTGCAAGGTCAGCAATAATACAGACAGCACATATAGCCGACTGCGCGGATTGTTTCTGTTTTACCATAAAAAGTGTCATAGCCCAGTTGAAAAGGACTGAACCGAGCATGATTAGTATATATACAGGTTCGCCATAAGCATAAAAGAGAAGACTTGCCACGGCGAGCAGAATGTTGCGTGCTTTGATAAAGCGTGCTGGAATCAGTGTGTGTAAAAGCCAGACCGCAGGCAGAAATATGAAAAGAAAGACGGTTGACGAAAAAACCATGTAAACCTCACAAACAAGCAAATTTTATTTGGGATGAATAATTTACAAGTAAAGTGCATATAATTATACAGTATATATTATATCATCAAAATATCAGCAATGCAATATATAATTATGAAATAATTTGCTTTGTAAGAGAAAATATTTTTGTTAATTTGCAAAAATGTCTTGACAAAGGTGTTAAGTTGTGATATACTATATAGGCGGTCAAATGAATGACTGCCCAAAATAAGGTAACGGAAAATGCCGGAGTGGCGGAATTGGCAGACGCCCGGGACTTAAAATCCCGTGAGACCAAATCTCGTACCGGTTCGAGCCCGGTTTCCGGCACCAATATATCGCGGAGTGGAGCAGTCCGGTAGCTCGTCGGGCTCATAACCCGAAGGTCGTAGGTTCAAATCCTGCCTCCGCAACCAATGAATAGGTCCCCACTTTAGAACCACCGTTTTAATCGGAGTCGAAAGTGGGGATTTTCTTTTATTTATCAGCGTTCGTAGAGAACTCCGTTTCGAATTGAAGCGGAGTTTTCATTTTCAGTTTTCTGTGCGGTCGCTCTTCATTGTAAAAGTGCATGTACTCTCTGACTACTGCATCTAACTCTTGCGGATCTTTGTACAGGTAGTGATATATTGCCTCTTTCTTCAACGTGTGAAAAAATGATTCACATACTGCATTATCATATGGATTTCCCGGTGTTGAGAAAGACAATTTGACTCCAATTTCGTTTGACCTCTGCCGGAATGCATAAGCAGTATATTGTACGCCCTGATCACTATGAAACATCAACCCGCTGGGTTTTCCACGCGAATTATACGCATCATCAAATGTTTTCATGACAAGCACGGTATCAATGACATCGGATATTCCGAACGAAA
>JAZNFB010000337.1:0-2869 GCA_045588895.1 Candidatus Flemingiibacterium sp. | reverse complement strand
CTTCTGAAAAGGGACTTTCTGCCGTTATCACGCCGATAATGCTCCGCTCGCTCATGAAAGCAAAATATTCACCGGTTGCCGCGCCTCATTTCGGACTCGGCTGCGAGCTTTACTGCCATTTCACCTCGCCGATAAGACGTTATCCTGACCTTGCCGTACACCGCATTATCAAAGCGGCACTTCACGGCGGTATTGACGATACGACGCTCGGAAAATATGAAGCGTTTGCCGCAAGTGCTGCCGAACAGTCAAGCGAAAACGAGCTTAGGGCTTTGAATGCCGAGCGTGACATTGAGGATCTTTACAAGGTTATCTTCATGTCTGACAAGGTTGGCATGGAGTTTCTTGGAATTATCAGCTCGGTTACGGGATTCGGTATGTTCGTCGAGCTTGAGAATACCTGCGAGGGACTCGTCAGAATAGACTCCCTCAAGGGATGGTATGAGTTTGACGAGAAATCACGTCGCCTTATCGGAGACGGCGGTAAGAGCTTTTCGCTTGGTCAGCGTGTTCGTATCGTTGTTGACAACTGCGATATAATTTCAAGACGTGTTGATTTTCTACTCGTGGAGTAAGGCGAGGACTGCCGCGTTTATGGCGGTTTCGGATGGCGCATTATATAAGCCGAGTCCGCCGTGACGGTATATTGCCTGTGTCAGTGTAATTCCAAGCTCACGGCTTTCGGTGACGATCTCACGGCAAGTATCAAAAATGTCAAGCTCAACCCCGGCGCTCACCTCACCATAACGCGCAAGAAGGATTATTTCTTCCCCCTCTGCATCAATGCCGAGCGTTTTCAGCGTTACGGGATCGCAGAAATTATACGTCGGAAGACCGTTTTCCGTGCGATATCTGTTGAGTGCATCAAGAAGCTGCGGCGAGAGTGATGTTTCATTTTCCTCTGTGAATCCAAGCTCACGAAGTGCTTCGGAAAGCTCCGGAATAAGCACGGATTCTTCGCCCTCCAAGATAATTCCGTAGTTCATTATGTTCCTCCTTCATGTAATAATTGCATTGATAGTTTTCGCTCGTAGCTTTTATTTATTTGATGTAATTTTTAACGGAATAAAAATCAGATAATTTACAATTAACTCTTGAAGCCGTCCTGAAAAGGTGATATAATTTTATTGAATGTTAATACAACCGAGGAGTGTTGTCATCACAATGAAAAATGAAAAAAAGGTAATGATAAACATTAAGTCGGCACATTTTACGCCGAATGAGAATTATATAAAGAATCTGTCGATCATAGACGCCTTCGCGCCGACAAATTTTGATGCGGTTGACGCACAGCGTATTGATATCGACTACGAGGGAGTGCTTTTTGTACGAAACGGCAGACTCACTGTCAGATACGACGAATCGGAGCTTACGGGCATGGTTGGAGCGGTGACGGAGATTTCGTTTGCGCTCGATGAGCCGGGGATCGTTATGATGAACCGCTCGGGGGCTGTACGCGGCTCACTCTGCTTTGAGATGGGTTCACGAATCGACTGCGTTCAGGATACGGGTGAGATGATTCTTTCCTTTGTTGTTGACACGGAAGCCCTTCAAAACGAGCTTTCCGAAGACGGCGGCGAGCTTAAAATCGCTTACTGTATGGAATTTCGCGGAAGTCCGGTTCAGCGCTCTCTTATGCACATCACGGTGAGCGTATCATGAGTGACAAGCAAAATAAGCCGATAAGCGCCGAGCAGTACAAGCGTGATTTCAAGAATACAAAGCCGGGCGTCTATCTTTTTTATGGAAATGAAAATTTTATAAAGCTTCGTGAGCTGCAGAATCTTCGCAAAAAAATATGTACGGACGAGAACTTTGAGGTTTTTAACCATTTCGTTTTCACCCACGACAATTACAGCGCAGAGGCACTTTATTCGGCGGTGCTCTCGATGCCGATGATGAGCGATTACAAGCTTATTGAGCTTTATGAGATACCGTTTGCCGAATATCGAAAAAAAGAGGACACAGAGGGACTTGAATCCGCACTTGCCGCTGCCGCCGAGAGCGAGGACACTTTGCTTGTGATATATACAACTCCCGAAAACTTCGATCCCGGCGAGGTGAAAACTCCGTCTACATTGATGAAGCTGTTTTCGAAATATGCAACGCCGGTTGAGTTTCTTCATGAAACAACGGGACGTATCGTGCAGTGGGTTCAGAAGCATTTCACGTCTGACCGTATTGTTGCGGAGCTTGCAGAGTGCAGTTATTTAATAGAGCTTGTCGGTCACGATATGACAACCCTTTCGGGCGAGATTGAAAAGCTTTGTGCGTATCTTCACTATAAGGAGCGAGACAAGCTGCAGCGTTTAGACATTGATCTTGTTTGTCCGCATAATAAAGAGATCGGCGCGTTTGATTTTGCAGATGCTATACTTGACGGAAACAACGAAAAGGCGTTCTATATCCTCGGCGACATGAAATTAAAAAACGAGCCGGTGCCCGTTATTCTCGGCAGTATCATTAAAATATACACCGATCTTTATTCCCTCAAGCATTATGCCGATGCCGGTATAACAGCAGATGAGGCAGCTAAAAAGATAGGACTTCATCCGTATGTTGCAAAGCTTCGTATGGCAAAGGCGAAGATGTGTGAAAAAAAGATGCTTGAAGCCATTATCGCCCTTTGTTCTGATACGGATGCAAGCCTTAAATCGAGCTCTGTTGATGATTATTTAAAGCTTGAGCGGCTTATCGTTCAGGCGTCACAATACCGTAAAAGGAAAATTTTTTAAAGTGAGTGACAAATTAAAAATTGATATTCCCATAGCTGTTGAAGGGAAGTATGACAAAATTAAAATAGCCTCCGTTGCCGATGCACATATCATTACGACAGACGGCTTCGGCGTTTTCGCATCCGAGGAGAAAT
>JAZNFB010000336.1:0-2130 GCA_045588895.1 Candidatus Flemingiibacterium sp. | reverse complement strand
ATCCGGAAAATTACGACTTTACTTTTACCGATATTTTAATAAAAGCGCTTATCGAAAACGGATGTGAGCCGTATTACAGACTCGGCGTTACTATAGAAAATTTCAGCGAAATAAAGGCGTACAGAATTTTCCCGCCGGCTGACTTCAAAAAGTGGGCGGTAATATGTGAGCATATCATTCGCCACTATAACGAGGGTTGGGCGAACGGCTTTGAATATAATATCAAATATTGGGAAATCTGGAACGAGCCTGATAACGGCCCGGATGAGAAGCTTAATCATATGTGGCGCGGTACTCCAGAGCAGTTCTATGAGCTTTACGACATAACCGCAAAACACCTTCGGGCTTGCTTTGGCGACAGCATAAAGATCGGCGGTTACGGAAGCAGCGGTGTTGGATATGTGCTGCGCGATCCTGAAAAATACGGCATTAACGTGCCGAAGTTTGAGGAAAACAGCGGGTATATGACTCTGCGCGGCGAGCATATGCTTAATTTCGCACACGGATTCTTTGCTTATATAAAAGAACACAAATCGCCGCTTGATTTCTTCACATGGCACGCATACGGTCTGAACTCCGAAAGAATGGCTGACTGCTCCAGATACATAGACAAGCTTTTGAAGGAAAGCGGTTATGAAAATACCGAAAACCATCTTAATGAGTGGACGGTTTCGCCGATTTCAAAGGCACGAGGCACTGCAGTGGGTGCTGCGAGAGGGATGGCGACAATGTGTAAGATGCAGGATATGTCAACTAATGTTCTTTGTATGTACGATGCGCGTGTGGGTAATGATATTTACTGCGGCCTTTTCAATGCATCCCCCTTCAAGCCGCTTCCGCTTTACTATGCGCACAAGGCGTTTAACGAGCTTTATACGCTCGGTGGATATGTAAAGCCCGTGTACGAAAATGACGGATTGGTATATGCCCAGGCGGCGACGGACGGCAAAAACAGAGCGTTTGTTATAACCAACACAGCAGAAGAACCGAGGCAGATCGAAACTAATCTTGACAAGAGCATGAAGGCATATATAATTGACGACACGCATGAGCTTGAAGCGGTGGCACTGAACCCCGAAAAATTTGAAATAGGTGCCAACACGGTAATTCTCATTAAAGACTGATATATGTTTGAAGGTATGAATAAGTAAGATTCGGCTTTGCCAATAAATAGCGAAACTCCGCTTCTGTTATGTGAGGCGGAGTTTTTTTATATTTAGTTATCAACAACAATTGTATGATTGCAATATGAGCATTCAACTATATCGGCGGGATTTATATTGCCGCAGACGGCGCATATGTGCTTCTTTGAAGAAAGATTGAGCGGATAGGGTAAGTCTTTAAACTTCTTGACGTGATCGCCCTTTTCGAAAAGCGGCTCGTCGTTTGGATCAATAAGGAATGCGTATGTATGCGTTTTACCGTTGTTGGTTTCAACGTATATTTTGCACGCAACGGGTGTTGACATGCGCCATTTCATTGTCCAACCATGTTCAGCACCGCCATGGACTCTGCCGCCAAGTGACGTCAAAAGCCACGGAACCTGTCCTATCCCGGGGGAACATTCCACAAGAATCACCTTGCCTTCCCACGCACGGTCTGACATTGCTTTGATAATCGCCAAAACAGCGACGGGAAGCACTGCAAGTATGACTGCGGAAGTTATGGCGCCGACATGACCGAAACGAGCCGCCACACTGCGGTACAAAAATCCTGCCTCTGTAAGCAGAACGAGCCCAAGCCAGATGAGACATTTGATTGTGAAAGAGCGATTCTTTTTCGCGGTAAGCTTTTGAATATCCTTTGGTAATGTGTTTTTTCTCATATCAGATCCCTCCGTTATTAGCGATACGTTCATCTGATTATATTATATCATATAATAATTGAATTGTCAAGTGTAAGGTTTGATTGTGTCCTTTTTGCCTTCATCACTATAGGTACAAGGTATGATGGATGAAGGGAATCTTCGAAGTGTACTGCTTCGAACTTCGCGTAACTCGAGGAGGATGGGACACCAGCTGGCGCAGGTTTCTCACCCTCCTCGGACTCCTCCCGTCTTCCTTGCCTACGCCCGATTCGCGCTCAACTCCGCCTGACGGCTTCGGATTCGATTTGTTAGCGTTGACCGCT
>JAZNFB010000335.1:0-2538 GCA_045588895.1 Candidatus Flemingiibacterium sp. | reverse complement strand
AAAAAATCCCGGCGGAGGTATTGCCGAATCGGGCGGATACATAGCTGGAACCAAAAAGGCAGTTGAGCTTGCAAGCTACCGTCTCACAACGGTCGGCGTGGGACTTGAATGCGGTGCTTCGCTCGGCAACAATAAGAGTCTTTTCAAGGGCTTCTTCTTCGCTCCGCACGTCGTTGCGCAGGCTATAAAAACCGCACATTTCGCCGCATATATCTTTTCCTGCCTCGGCTGTGACGTCAACCCTCGTTGGGATGAACGCCGTTCCGATATCATCCAGGCGATAATCCTCGGCAAACCCGAGCGGCTTGTTGCATTCTGTCAGGGTATTCAAAGCGGTTCACCAATCGATTCCTATGTAAGTCCCGAGCCGTGGGATATGCCGGGGTACACAGATCAGGTCATAATGGCGGCAGGAGCGTTCACTCAGGGCTCATCAATCGAGCTTTCGGCAGACGGCCCTATGAGAGCACCGTACACTGCCTTTATGCAGGGCGGACTGACCTATGAAAGCGGTAAGTTCGGAATCCTTGCTGCTGCTGAAAAATTGCTTACTGTACTGTGAGGCGGATAAATTGAATTTAAAGCTTCTTTCGCTTTTTGTTAAGGATTATAAAGACACCTCTGATCCACGTGTACGTGCTAAATGCGCCACGGTGTCAAGTGTTGTCGGTATCATTTCAAATCTGGCACTTTCACTGATGAAGCTCGTCATCGGTATCATTTCCGGAAGCATTGCAATAAGTGCCGACGCAGTTAATAACATCGCAGACGCCGCTTCCTCAATAATAACCCTCGTTGGCTTCAAGCTCGCCGCAAAGCCGGCAGACAAGGAGCATCCGTACGGTCACGCAAGAATTGAATATATAACGGGACTTATCGTGTCAATGGTCATCTGCGTTCTCGGAATTGAATTTTTCATAAACTCGGTTAACACGCTGATCAAGCCGACAGAAACCGATTATTCGATAGTTGCGCTCGTTATTCTTGGAATCTCCATCGTTATAAAATTATGGCAGGGACTCTTTTACCGCTCGGTTGGACATCACATAGACTCCTCTGCCCTGATTGCCACATCCGCAGACAGCCGTAACGACTCGATAACCACCGCCGCCGTATTTGTCGGTGCACTTATATCAAGGTTCAGCGGCGTGAGTCTCGATGCATGGCTCGGTATAGCGGTTGCCTGCTTTATCGTCAAAAGCGGAATTGAGCTTGTTATCGAAACCTCCGATCCCCTTCTCGGAACAGCTCCAACCAAGGAATTTGTCGGTTCAATCGGCAAGCGCATAATGAGCTATGACGGCGTGCTCGGTTATCACGATCTGGTGGTTCACAACTACGGTCACGATCGCATTTTCGCCTCGGTTCACGTTGAGGTTGCCGCAGAGCGTGACATTTTGGAAAGCCATGACCTCATTGACAATATCGAATTTGATTTCAAAAAAAGCGGCATACAGTTAGTCATTCATCTTGATCCCGTTGTCACGTCGGACGAGGAGCTTCATGAGCTGCACCGTGAGGTTGAGGCAATAATCGTTATTGTTTCAGATGAGCTTAACACCGCTCTCTCAATGCACGATTTTCGTGTTGTACGAGGCGTGACACACACGAATCTTATTTTCGATGTCGTTGTTCCGTTTGAATGTCCAAAAAACGAGTGTGAGGTGCGTGAGATAATATCGAAAAAGGTCCGAGCACTGTCGCAGGAATACAACACCGTTATCGAAATAGACCGAAGTTATATTTAAAAAAATGAATCGCTTACCGTTTCTGTGTCAATAATGACAGAGTAAAAGTAAGCGATTTTAATTTTTTGGAGGTAACCATGCAAAAGCGTCTGACTGTATTTTTACTTGTTTTTTCCATACTTACGGCATTGATGCTGCCCATATCGGCATTTTTCCCAACTGCCGAGGATGCGGAGCTTTACGACAACATAATCCGCCTGCACGTCCTTGCAAACTCCGATTCCGCCGAGGATCAGGCGCTGAAGCTCAAGGTCAGAGACGGCATACTCGACACCGTCGCCGAGCTTCTTGAGGGAGTGAATGACCGTACCGCCGCCGAAAATATACTCAGCGAAAACTTAGAGTCAATCGAAGTCGCCGCAAAAAAAGTCCTCGACGATAATTCATCCGCATACACAGCCTCAGTAACACTCACAAAAGAAGCATATCCGACACGTGTTTACGAGAATTACACTTTGCCGGCGGGAACATACACATCTCTGCGTATACTGATTGGTGAAGCCGAGGGACAAAACTGGTGGTGTGTGCTTTTTCCACAGCTCTGTATCGGCAAAAAGACAGATACATCAGCGCTTGCCGTAGTTGACGACAGCGAGCTTCTCGAAGTGGGACTCACGCCGTCACAAATACGCATAATAAAAGGCAATTCCCCGGATATCGTCGTGAAATTTCGTTTGCTCGAATTTTTCGAAAATCTCTTTAACTAATAAAACAATAAACTGAGTCTATCGCCCCATTCGCACCAAAAGAAAAAATGAAGCACCATAGCCCCGCCAGCTACGTCGGCGGC
>JAZNFB010000334.1:0-2160 GCA_045588895.1 Candidatus Flemingiibacterium sp. | reverse complement strand
TTTTTTTCATAATCAGTTATTTTCCCGATCAGATGAATCGGATTTTTCATACACCTCATATTCGTCCCAAATATTTTCAAGACGCTCAAAAGTTTCCGCAAGCTCGGTCTGTTTCTTTTTACCAATTGCAACAATCAGTGCATTAACGATCGAAAGCGGCGCAACAAGCGAATCGACAAATGATGCCATATCACTCTTTGCAAGAAGAAGATCGTCCGCCGATGCCGCAATCGGAGAGGCTATACTGTCTGTCAGTGCAATAACGTGTGCCGACTGCGATTTCGCATATTCGAGTGCATTGATTATACGCTTCGAATAGCGCGGAAAGCTGATGCCGATTATAACATCATCTGCGGAAATGCGCAGTATCTGCTCAAATATCTCCGAGCCGCTTGTTGTTCTGACATGTCTGACGTGCGGAAATATAAGATTCAGGTAATGATAAAGAAAGCTTGCAACAGAGGATGACGAGCGCATACCGATAATATAAATCATCCTTGCGCTGCTCAAAGCATCAACGGCGTCGTTAAAGCTCTCACGGTCAATTTCATCAAGCGTACGTCTTATCTTGTCAACGTCCGACATGAGTACCTTTTCAAGAAGATCTGCGTCTCCGATACGGTCGTTTGTAATCTCGATTCGCTGGAGAGTTGTCAGCTTTGTTCTGATAAGCTCCTGAAGTGAATGCTGAAGCTCGGGATATCCGTCAAAACCAAGCTCATTTGCAAAACGAACCACAGTCGATTCGGAAACGCCGACAAGTGAACCAAGCTTTGCCGCAGTCATGTATGCCGCTTTATCGTAATGCTCAAGCATATATGTTGCGATCTGTTTTTGACCCTTTGAAAGCTCCGGCATCTTCTGAGAAACCGTCGAAAGCAGATCCTGACTGTTTTTACTCATTTTACACCAATATCACGGCGGTAATGCATATCGGTAAAATCAACCGACTTTATCGCCTCGTAAGCCTTGGCAATAGCCTCGTTAAGGTCAGCACCGGAAGCAGTAACGCCAAGCACACGTCCGCCCGAGGTAACGAGTTTTCCGTCCTTTATATCTGTTCCTGCATGGAATACCGTTATATCGTCACGGCCCTCAAGCTTATCGAGTCCCTTGATCTCATATCCCTTTGCATACTTCGTCGGATAACCGCCGGACGCCGCAACAACGCAAACACAGGCATTGTTTTCCCATTCAATTTCAACAGTGTCAAGCTTTTCGTCAATAACAGCGTTGATAATATCAAGCAGATCGGTCTTAAGTCTCGGAAGAACAACCTGTGTTTCGGGATCGCCGAAGCGAGCGTTATATTCGATAACCTTCGGGCCTTTTGCGGTAATCATAAGTCCGAAATAAATTACACCCTTGAAGGTTCTGCCCTCTTTTGCCATAGCTTCAACGGTCGGACAGAAGATTGTGTTCATGCAAACCTCTGCAATTTCGGGAGTGTAGATGCGACTCGGCGAGAATGTACCCATACCGCCTGTGTTAAGTCCCTTGTCGCCGTCAAGTGCACGCTTATGGTCCTGTGCGGAAACCATTGTCTTGATTGTTTTTCCGTCCGTAAAAGCAAGAACGGAAACCTCAGGACCGGTGAGAAACTCCTCGATAACAACACGGTTTCCCGCATCACCGAACACCTTGTCGTCCATGATCTCACGAACACCTGCCTCAGCCGCCGCAAGATCCTCTGCAATGATAACGCCCTTACCGAGTGCAAGTCCCTCTGCCTTGATAACAGTCGGGAACGAGTTCTGCTCTTTGATGTAAGCAATTGCCGAATCGGAATCGGTAAAAACCTCGTAGCTTGCCGTCGGAATACCGTACTTCTTCATAAGCTCCTTTGAAAAGACCTTACTGCCCTCAATAATTGCGGCATTGGCACGGGGACCGAATGCACGGATTCCTTCTGCCTCAAGTCTGTCAACCATACCAAGCATCAGCGGATCGTCGGGAGCAACGAAAACGAGATCAACGCCCTTTTCCTTTGCCGCCGCCACAACGCCTTCAACATCGGTTGCCTTAATCGGCAGATTCTCTGCAATAGCCGCAGTGCCGCCGTTACCGGGAGCCATATAAATTTTTCCGCAGTTCGGTGATTTTTTGAGTGCCCAGGCGATTGTGTGCTCACGTCCACCGCCGCCTACTATCAGTATATCC
>JAZNFB010000333.1:0-5399 GCA_045588895.1 Candidatus Flemingiibacterium sp. | reverse complement strand
CGCTCGTAGCTTTCAATGCCTGCCGCTGCCATTGTCTTATCAGCAAGTGCATCTGCGAGGATATAAGTTTCACCGTCTGCCGCCTTGACTGCGACATATTTTTCACGGGGATGAACTGCGATTGCAAGGTTTCCGGGGAGTGTCCATGTTGTGGTTGTCCAAATTACAAAGTAAGTGTTGTCAAGGTCGAGGGCAGAGAACTTTCCGAGATCGTCCTTAACCTTGAATTTTACATAGATAGATGTGCAGTCGATATCCTTATATTCGATTTCTGCCTCTGCAAGAGCGGTTTCGTCATGAGGACACCAATATACAGGCTTGAGTCCCTTATAGATGTAACCCTTCTTGTACATCTCGCCAAAGACCTTAACCTCACGTGCTTCAAACTTGGGATCCATTGTGAGATAAGGATTATCCCAGTCGCCGAGTACGCCGAGACGCTTAAAGGAGGTCATCTGAATATCAACGAAATCCTTTGCAAAATCGTGACAAGCGCTTCTGAACTCGGAAACCGACATATTCTTATGGTCGAGCTTGTTCTTCTTGATAATAGCGGATTCAATAGGCATACCGTGGTTATCCCAGCCGGGAACGTACGGAACCTTGAAGCCGTTCATTGCCTTATATTTGTTGATGAAATCCTTGAGCACCTTGTTGAGCGCAGTACCCATGTGGATATTACCGTTTGAGAAGGGAGGACCGTCATGAAGAATAAAAAGCGGTTTGCCCTCGTTTCTCTCAAGCATTTTTTGATAGATGTTTTCGTTTGCCCAAACAGCACCGATCTCCGGCTCACGCTGGGGAAGGTTAGCACGCATTGAGAAGTCGGTATTCGGGAGATTTAATGTTTTTGAATAGTCCTGTGGCATTGCAGTTAGCTCCTTTAATTGCTTTTATAGCTTATTTATGTTTTTTCTTTTTTTTGCTGTCCTCGAAAAGTATCTCAAGGTCTGCCTCTTTTTCGCTATCCTCGGGCTTTGAGGTTACGGATTTAACGAAATCCATATAGCTGACGTCCTCGCCGAGATCGCTGTCCGGAGTGTTAATAACCTCGTCGTCGGCGGTGGTTTCCTTATATTGACGGTTAAGCTCCATAATAGAACCCTTAAGCGTTGACTTTGCATTCTCTGCGGCAAGCGGTTCACGTGAGATCTCAAGCGCTAATTCCTCATCCGTGGGCGGAACAAGGGGAATATCCTCGATAATCTTTGTCCTGTCAGCCGCATCTGTCGGCTCCTCGATGACGATGTTGTCATTTTCATCGGTCTCGATTACTTCATCATCTGCCGGTGCTGAATATGTGTTTGAAATTCTTGATTTAAGCTCGCTGACAGCTCTGCGGCGCATTTCGGAGGTTTCGGGAATTGAAGCCTCGTCGATTCCCTCAGTCAACTTTTCAATAAACTGAATGTGCTCGCTGTAGCGCTCGAAAAGCTCTCGCTTCAAGGCAAATGCGTCACGCTGAAGCTCTGCGAGTGTTTCTCTGCCGTATTCGATCTTATCATTGAAATCGGAAAGAATTGTATTGCAGGATGCCTTTGCGCTGCGTACAATTTCCTCTGCACGGCCCTCGGCGTCCGATTTGATTTTATTTGCTGCGCGTTTTGCATCAACAAGTGTGCTTCGGATGTATTCTTCGTCGGTTTTCAGTTCATCAAGGCGAGCTGTGGCTGCTTTGAGTTTGTGTTCAAGCTCGTCGTTTTCGCGGTAAAGCTCGGTATATTTTTCGATGAGAAAGTCAATGTATTCATCAACTTCAACAGGATTGTATCCGCGCAGTGCTTTAGTGAAAGATTTATTTTTCAGTTCGTGCGGAGGGAGCATGATTTAACATCCTTTCATTTGAATTTATAATTTATACAAAACGGCGTGCCGCAAGTCTTATTCGTCCCTTGCTTGATTTTTCATCAAGACTGTCGATGATGAACTTGCCGCCCTTGGTGCCGCTTGATTTTCGTATTGAAATGATATCACCGTTTGTAACCTCCCGGTCAGCTTCGGAGGCGGTGAAGTGATTGTGCTCAACAAGTCCGTCGCGTATCAGCCCCTTTGCACTCTCGCGTGAGGTTCGTGCAAGCTCGGAAACGACAGCGTCAAGTCTTGGTGAAGCAACTGTTCCGTGAAAGTTTTCAAAAGTTCGTTCAAAATTGAAATCGTCGGGTAGCGTGATATCTGTAACCTTTACCTTGTCACGTCCGATATAAGTGAGTTCGTTTTTTATGAGCACTGATACCGACAATGACGCAAATATAACTGCGCCGGTTTCGTCCGGGAGAATATCACCAAGTGCATACCGTTCAATGCCGAGCCCGATAAGTGAGCCGAGGAAATCGCGATGTGCGAGCTTAACGTAACCGCTGGTTTTAATTTTCAGCGGCAGAAATTCGCCGTCAAATTCGTCCTTGAAAACAGTCCGCAGGGGAATGTTCTCGATGAGACTGTAACGGCTGTATGCGGGAAGACACCAAAGCACAGTACGTTCTGCGTTTGGATATCCACCCCAGAAAAAACAGAGTGGAGCAGATTCATCGTTTGAGAAAATGGATGGCAACTGATGCTCAATAATAAAGCGTTCACGCAGATTGAGAAAATGGGATGCACCGGCAACACCCTCATCGGCGCGCAAAAACAGCTCCCTGCATCTTTTTATCAAACGCTCCTCATCATCGGTCAGAAGGGAAGAAATGTTAAATCCCATCAGACCACCGCAGGAAGAGCTGCCTGAATGATGCCAAGCAGCAAGAATGCGACAAAAAAGGATAAATCAATAGGTAAAGCCTGAACGGTTGATGAACGCTCGAGTACGATCCTTACGGGTAAAATAAGCGGCTCGGTCATCGCAAAAACGAAATTCAGTATCGGTGAATCATCGTCAAGCGGAAACCACGAGAGCAGCATACGCACTATCATGAGCACCTCAAGAACCATCAAAAACAGGCTTACAAAGTTAGTGAAAACATAAATAAAGCCGGTCACGACTGTAAAATCTCCGTATGCATGAAAAAAGCCAACGACGGGGAGATATAGTTCCTCCGCCGTCGGCAGTTAATTATCGTCAGATCTCGTTTTCATAGTAATCGGAAGAGCTTTCTCTCTGACGCTTATCCTGAAGCGCACCCTCCGATACGTCTACATTGCAGGGAGTGATAACATAAGTATTATTAGCAACACGCTTGATGCCGCCGTTTATAGAATATGCAACGCCGGAAAGGAAGTCGAGAAGACGGCGTGCTGTTTCCTTATTTGTTGCCTCAAGGTTGAGAACTACGGTGCGGCGGTTGAGAAGATGGTTTGCAATCTGTGAAGCGCTGTCGAAGCGTTCCGGTTTGATTACCTTGATGTCGAGCGAGCTGCCGCTTACCTGAAGACCGTCATCCTGTGCACCGTACTGATCCTGTGCACCGTACTGAGGCTGATTATACATCTGTGTGTTGTTGAAGTCATCCTGAATCTGCTGTGTGTAGAGATCAGGCTCCTCATATCCGAGATCGTTCTCGGGGTTGATACCGTTCTTAATTTTGTCAAAGAGTCCCATTTGCTGTACCTCCAAATTATTTTCACATAAATTATTTTTTATTTAGTTTCGGGATAGGTTCTTGCGCCGAATATAGTTGAACCAAGTCTTACCTCGGTTGAACCGGCGCGGATTGCTTCGGGATAGCTTGTGCTCATTCCCATTGAGAGCACGTTGAAAGAGTCCCTACTTATATTATGAAGCTTTTTTTCTGAAATGTCAATAAAATATTGATAAGTTTTTTCAAAAAACTTCAAATAATCACTTTTTTCGTCACATTTCGGTGCAATTGTCATAAGTCCGCGAAGATTAAGACTTGAAAATTCACCGAGCTTCTCGATGAAACCGTCTAACTCCTCCGGCATTACACCGCCCTTTTGTTCCTCGCGTCCGATATTGACCTCGACGAGGATATCCATCGTGAGTGAATGTTTTTTTGCCTGCTTGTCGATTTCGGCGGCGAGCTTTAAGCTGTCAACCGATTCGATCATATCAACCTTATCGATGATGTATTTGACCTTGTTGGTTTGAAGTGAACCTATCAGGTGTATCTCAAGCTTACCGTTTTTCGGTTGGTGCAGGTGATCGTATTTTTCGAGCAGCTCCTGAACTCGGTTCTCGCCGATTGCTGTGATGCCAAGCTCGTCGATTGTGTAATTTATAACATCAACCGGTACTGTTTTTGTAACAGCCAAAAGCTTTACATCGCGACCGTTTGACAGGGAAGTAATCTTATCCCGTGCCGATTTGAGACGTTCGGCGATCAGAGCGTGATCGAAACGACTGTTTTCGGATGTATCCATGTGTATCTCCGTTTGCTATGTTATTATCTTGCCGACGTACAGGTTTTTGCCGCCGGTTATGATGATATCGTAAAGACCGAGCTTGGTGTAATACTCGGGATCGCTTTGGGGTGAACGGGGAGCAACGATATAGTAACCGTCCGATTCGAGAAGCACATCAATGTAACGGAAGTCAACCGTCGTTCCAACCAGGATGTAAACACCCATTCGTCCGTCCTCGGAGAGTCTGACTGCCGAGATCGGAACCTTATAGCCGGTGTGTGAGCTTCTGACAACTTCAACCGGCTGCATACGGTCAAAGCTGAAATCCTCGGGAGATTCATGTGAGGAAAACACTAACAGTACACGCTGGTCCGTTTCGGACGTGATGACCTTTGAGAGCTTCATAGCAAGCTTTGTATCGTTGTTATAGGGGAAGATCACGTCATAGGTGGAACCCTCGTTGTAGCTGCGAAGCTCGGCGCGTGTTGCTTCGAGGACTATGTACCATGTGAAATCTGTTGCTATCTTTCCGATGGCGTGTGAATCGTAGCTTTCCGGTTCGCTTTCGATAAGACTATCAAAATTTTCGGGTGTCAGACGGTTTATCTGATCTTCCGTAAACATAGATTCGTATCCGTCAAGTGTGGAATAGAAAAATCCGGTTGCGTGTGCTGTGACCGTTTCGTTTATTGAATCAAGTCCTGAGGTTAAGCGTTCACGTTCTTCGGTGAGATCTTCTATAATGCCGTCGAAGCTTTCGATCTTGCCGGTTATTATCTGGCGCTTATTGAGAAGGGTTAAAAATTCATCACGGCGCTTGGTCAATCCCGAATAGACGCCTTGCTCTGCATTCTGACGTATTGCCATATAATAGCCATCGATTCTTGAGTCGAGCGTTTTTGTATCGGAAATTGCGAGGCCGTCTGTTGAATTGCTTTCATTAAGAAGCTCGATTTCACGGTCAATTTCGATTATCTCGTTTCGTGCGGCACTTCCCGCCAAGGTGTCTGAACCGTATATGGATGCCAGCACAGAATCGACCTTGACCTTCGTTCCGTCAAGTCGGATCGTAGCCATGTCGTTCTGTGAGCCAAGGAGTT